>NZ_CAWUDI010000042.1:0-74074 GCF_963920925.1 Calothrix sp. CCY 0018
TCCCTCCCAGCTTTAAAAAGACTGGGTTTCCCACGTACCGAGATTTTCTTATGAAAAGACGGAGCATTTAAAATCTACTACGTCTAATTATTTACATATTTAATTTACAATAATTCCCTATTCCCCATTCCTATTCCCCACAACTTCCCTAACTCTGTAAATTGGTCTACCTTGTGACTCGTGGTAAGTACGCATTAATAACTCAGCCAGCAATCCGAAGCAAAATAGCTGTACCCCAGTTACCAAAAGCAACACCGCTAAAATTAATAAAGGGCGATCGCCAATTTCTTGACCTAAAACTAATTTAGCCCAAGTTAAATAAGTACTCATTGCTCCACCCAAAACCATAAAAATTAAACCCCAAAGTCCGAAAACGTGCATCGGACGGTTGAGGAATTTTTTCATGAAAGCAATGGTGAATAAGTCCATCACGACTCGGAAAGTACGACCCAAACCGTATTTACTGCTACCAAATCTACGTGCGTGGTGGCGGACTGGTACTTCGGTAATTCTCGCACCTTCGATATAGGCTAAGGCTGGTAGAAAGCGGTGCAGTTCTCCGTATAAATTCATATCGGCTACCAATTCGCTACGATAGGCTTTCAGAGAACAACCGTAATCGCGAATGTTGACGCTGGTGACGCGGCGAATTAACCAGTTAGCAATTTTGGAAGGTAATAAGCGAGTTACAGCGGCATCTTGGCGATTTTTACGCCATCCACTAACTAAGTCGTAGCCTTCGTCTAACTTCGCCAATAGCATCGGAATATCAACAGGGTCGTTTTGCAAGTCGGCATCTAAAGTTACAATAGCCCGTCCTCGTGCATGATAAAAACCTGCCGCCATTGCCGCAGTTTGACCGTAATTGCGTCGCAAAATTATGCTTTTCAGGTCAGTGCGCGTTTGTGCTTGGTCTTTAAGCAATTTTACGGAACCATCATTAGAACCGTCATCAACGCAGATAATTTCGTAACTCAAATTACTTTCAATTAAAGTGGATGAAATTGCTTCGAGTAAATGGGGCAAACTTTCCACTTCGTTATGCACTGGTACCACTACCGAAACATCCAGAACAGAAGACATTGCACCTTCTTCCGCCAATCTTTCAGAAACAAACCCATTTCTCATCATTATTAGTTTATCCTTAGCCTTTTAGCCTTTTTGCGGGATGTAACTGCTTACTACCCTTCCTACACCACGTAGCTGTTTATAATATGACCGACTAACCTCGTCTCCCTGTTCCGAAAGACAGTCAATTCCAATACCATTTCGTCCTTTATCTTTGCCAGAACTATGGATATAGCAATTATCTCCCAAATAAAGCCCGACATGAGTAGCTTTTTGAGGAGTTCCAAAAAATATTAAATCGCCTTCCTCTAAAGAGTTTGCTGTACTATTATCTACAGTACAAACTTCTTGCAAAAAAGCTTCTTGCTGATAAGCATCTCTGGGTAAACGAATTCCTACAGAAGCAAACGCCTTTTGCATCAAACCCGAACAATCAAAATTTGGCCCGACAGTACCACCCCAAAGATAGTAATTTGGTTGTTGCATGGCTTTGCGAGTAAAAGCGATAACTTCGGGTATCAGTTGCTTTATTTCCGCTTCCGAAAATGATTTAATTTGCAATGGTTCAACTGCTGGTGATAATGATTTCAGATCGGCGATCGAGAGCCAACCGGGATAATCATCTTCAGATAAGCATACCTGTACCGCAGTTTGATTTGGAGTTTGATTTAAATCTGGCATTGCCCGTAAATATCTGCCTTTCTCGGCTTGAGTGGACAAGTCTTTACATTCGGGAGAATCGTAGATATTCAAATCGGCTTCAGTTACGTATTCAACGTTTGCTTGCAATTCCTCTGGAGACATAAAAAATTGTCAGTAATAACAACGAATTTTAATTCAAAATTGGACGACGACTATGTTTTTTAAACACGACGAACAACTCGAACAACTTGGTAATGGTATTTTAGAGGCAACTCTGGCTCAATTTTCTACTTTAGCTCGTAACCAAATCGCCTTAACCTGGATTATTTACGATCCCCCGGTACCTGTAAATACTGGTGGTGCTTTAACTCCCAATGCTTTTTGGAATCATCAAGTACGTGGTTTTAATTATCGCGGTGGAGAAAGAATTTATCCGGCTTCTGTAATCAAGTTATTTTATTTGCTTGCGGTGCATGAATGGCAGCAAAAAGACATGGTTGGGACTTCGGCAGAGTTAGAGCGAGCCATGCGCGATATGATTATAGATTCGAGCAACGATGCCACTAGCTTAATTGTAGATGTATTAACTGGAACTACTTCTGGCCCAGAATTACCACGAGGGCCATTTGAAACTTGGAAACAGCAGCGTAATATTGTCAACCGTTATTTGCAATCTTTGGGATGGGAAGAATTAGACGCAGTAAACGTTTGTCAGAAAACTTGGGGTGATGGCCCTTACGGAAGAGAGCGGGCATTTTACGGAGAGTTATTAGAAAATCGTAATATGTTAACTACCAATGCGATCGCCCGATTATTGCACGCTATTGTCGGTGGAGTTGCAGTCAGCGCCACACGTTCCCAAGAAATGATGGACGTAATGAAGCGCAGTTTAAATCCTGAAGAGTTACCGAAAGATGCAGAAGAAGATCAAGTAACAGGTTTCTTGGGCGGTAGTCTTCCTCAAGCAGCGAAAATCTGGTCAAAAGCAGGTTGGACTTCTTCGGTACTTCACGACGCAGCTTATATAGAGATACCGGATAAGCGTCCTTATTTATTAGTGGTATTTACAGAAGGAAAAGCAAACGCTCAAAGTCGAGAGATTTTACCCTTTGTTTCTGGGCAGTTTATGGAAGTTGTGAGCGGTATGGATTAGGAGGATGGGGGGATGGGGACAACATAAGTACTTGTGCAAAAATAATTAAACATTTCGTTTAGGGAGGGAGTAGGTTCCGATTTATATAACGACTAAGTAATTATATAAATATTTTTGTGTAACTACTTAGTTATGAGTTAGAAGTTAGAAAGTTTGCTAAGTGAAGGTTGTAATTTAATAGGCAATTATTTACAACATAACCCCGATGTCAGTAAAAGCGATCGGCGGGTGTGTGATGCTATCAACTAATTTCTAAGAAGTTTTACCCAACTTAACGATGACTTGACACCATTAAATAAGCGTTTATCTGTTGTCCATAATTCAATTGATAACCGTTCTGCTAAAGCCAAGTAGTGAGCATCGTAAGTTGCGGGTAATGAATAACGTTGTGCAATCTTAAAAGCCTGCTGATGTAATTGGGCATCTCCATAAAATCTTACTCCGAGATTGACTGCTCGCTTTAAAAGTTCTTCGCCTTCATTTGATGTAATTTGTTGAGCTATTACTGCTCGATGAAATGCATTACAAATCTCATAAACCAGTAAAGTTGGAGCGACAATTGTATATTCTTGTGTTTCCCATTCATCCCATTTTTGTTGGTAAACAGAATCTGGACTACCATCAGTTAAAAAACGTACAATTAAACTAGCATCAACACATACGGTTGCTGTTGTCATGAGTCAGGTTTTTTTCCAAAACAATCACGAAGCATTTCATCTTGTTGAATGCTGCGTTCATCTCTGCTGATGTAAATATATTCTTCTATTGGAGGATTAAATGCTTCTCCTTCTCGCCGTTGATAAATGTTATTCCTTAACTGTTCTCGTTTGTGCTTTTCGGATGAATCAAATTTCTGCTGTTTTAACTTTTCCTCTATAAAATTTTGTTCTTCTGGCGTTAAGGATTGAATAATTAGCAACAAGGATTCAACTAACCGAGTATTCATACATTTGACTAAAGTAATGATCAATAGCACTCTAATAATTCTATACCTTAGCTGGGAGAAAAAAAAAGTCTTCTGGTTTCCTTAATAATCGCTCAGAACCTTCCCCAAGCAGCAAAAATTTGGTTAAAAGCGGATTGGACATCTTAAATCGATCGCGATGATATCCAAGCATACGTGTTATTACTTTGATTGATTCTATAAAAAAGTAATTGGCTATACTTTAATTTCAGAATATTAGTCAAAAGTTCATGATTTTTATAATTGCTTTTGTATTCGCTGCTGTAGGGATAGGGGTTGGTGCTGTTGTAGGTTCTTTCACTGCTCGTGCTGCTAGAGAAAAGGACAGAAAAGCAACTAATCATCACAGACAACTTGCCAATGAATTAACGGATAAATACGCAAATTTAGAAAATAAATATGATGATTTAGCCGATGAGAACAAAAAGCTAATTAATAATTTCAATGAATTAAATCATCAAAGTGAATTAAATCAAGTAGAAAAAGACAATTTACGTTTGGCTGTGCAATTGCAGCAAAATCTCCTAATTTTAATATGGGAGATTGATAAAGAACCTACAACAGATACTTTAAGAAGATTTCAAGCAGCAGTAGAGCTAACAAACCAAGTTATCGAGCAACTACAAGAAGAGTTAATTGTTGTTCCTGATGATTACTATGAAAATCTTTCAACAAAAATCGCGGCTACTAAACCAGTCAACACTGTAAAATCCGACAATGTTTTTAGTAAAAGCATTCTCAGTGTCGATTTAGGTAGAACTACTACAAAAACTTGTGTTAGTCATGAACCGAACGGCGTGGTTTTTATATCTGCCTATGTGAAGCAAATCCCATTTGCACAAATTCGTGAGAATGTTTTTAAACTTACAAGCACAGATCCATTTATGGGTTTGTGGATGGAACATCAAGGTAGAGGTTATGCTGTTGGTCAATTAGCGGCTGACTTAGGGGCAGTAGATTTGGATGTTGGACAATCTAAAGTAGAGGATTCATTAGTAAAAGTATTAGCTGCGGCTGGCTACTTTAAACTCAAAGATGAAATATCTGTAGTAATAAGTTTACCTTTCTTCTCCTCACAACAATTTGACATAGAGAAAGCACAATTAATTAGCATGATTACTGGTCCCCATTTAATGAATTTCCGTGGCGAACCCGTATATTTGAATATTTCTAAAGTATGGGTAATGCCAGAAGGTTATGGTAGTTTGCTCTGGTGTGAATGCCAACCGAAAAGACCGGGTGTTCCCGAATTTACAAAAACTTCTGTAGCTATTGTTGATATTGGTTATGAAAACACCAGTATGCTAATGATGCATAATTTCCGGTTTGTTAGAAATGCTTCTAAAAGCGAACAGTTTGGTACAAGCAAGTTTTATCTACTGTTGGCTTCTGAAATAGAAGGTGCTGATAGTCAATCTTTAGACTTCATTGCAGCTGTTCACAAACCTAAAGGCGAACGCTTCTATATGCCTGAAGGTGCTATTAAGCCTACCAATTTAGATGATTTCCTTCCTAACCTTATAGAAATGTTTTCCCGTGAAATATGCTCCCGTGTCCTCGCTTGGTTGCCAGAGCAGGTAACAGATATAATTATTACAGGTGGAGATGGAGAATACTTTTGGGAAGATGTTCAACGTCTATTGAAAGAAGCTAAAATCAATGCCCACTTAGCTGCACCCTCTCGTCAAGCCAATGCTTTAGGACAATATCTTTACGGTGAAGCACATATTCGTGCAGCTCTTCAAGAAGTTCACGACGAGGAGTGAAGACGCATTCATTTTACTACTAACGACCTTAGATTTTATTTATATATTTGATATCCAGATGCAGTGCAAAATATTCGCTTTAACCAAGCTTATATTCAGTCCATTTTAATGGACTTCTGCTATTAGACTGGGACTTGCAGTCCCAGACGGGTTAAGTTTTTTCTGACCATTTTACGTCTTGTAAACCTCCTCAATGCCCAATGCCCCACGCCCAATTTCCCATGCCCCATATTTAAACTTCAAGTTCAAACTTTTGTTGATTTTTTGATTCAACGGTTTACCAAGTGAATGCTGCTGCGATCGGTAATTATTCAGGTAAAATACAAGCTCTTATATCAATATCATCTAGAATTACTATAGAAACAGCCTCATTGAAGTTGCTTTTCTAGTTTTTTTAAGCTTTATAAACCCTAATGACACTCCAAAATATTGACAATCCTTTTAAATCGCTCAAGTTTCGTTATTTGGTGCTGCGCTTTTTACTTTTGTCCCTAATTATTGGCTTTCTGTTAAATTTTTTGGCAGCAAATGGCGGTTTAAAGTTAAATCCGCAAGACTCATTAATAACAATCTATATCAGCCTGTTTGTTTTAGTTTGCTTGTGGACACTAAAAGACTTCGGGCGCTTGAGAGCTAAACTTAAGTATGTAGTAGGCGATTTTCCGACAAACTATAATTGGTTGCGGTTAGCGTGGTTGGTTCCACTGGCTATAATCTTTTCTATCAGTGCCTTCTTTGTGTTGTTCTACTTAGTCTCATTAGCAGCACCTTCCTTTGTTGAACAACTTCTACGCAATGTTGCTAACAGTCCATCTGTTGAAAGTTCTAACTCTTTTGCATCTAATTTGCTGGTGAGTTTAGCATTTTGTATAGTAGCGCCAATAACAGAGGAATTTATCTTTAGAGGAGTTATATTACAACGTTGGGCTACCAAATGGGGAATCCGTGCGGGGTTATTGTCATCATCTTTGCTTTTCGGTTTTTTACATCCCCAAAATCCCATTGGATTGACGTTACTCGGAATCATTTTAGGGGCGCTTTATATCAAAACCCATTCTCTAATTGTGCCAATCACTTTTCATGCATTAAATAACATTATAGCTGTGTTGCCGCAACTTTTACCCCGTACATCGACTTCCACACCAGCACTGACACTGCAAACCGTACAATCTTCTTGGTGGATTGGTATTATACTAATGGCAATTTCCTTGCCTTTATTATTACGCTTTCTTTGGAGAAACTGGCCTCACAAAGATACAATCATTCCTTATTTAAACAACGCCAAAAAAGAAAGACGAACAGTTTGAAGCCCCATGCCCATTCCCAATTTTTAAACTTTCTTCGGAAACACATAACGTGTAGCCCAAATTGTAAAAAACGGTAAGAAAATCAGATGAACTAATAAAACTGATAAAGCTATTCCAGTAACTTTCCAATTTTCTCGTAATATTACTGTCAAGCTATTTACAGTATCGGCACCGAACAAAGTACCAACAATAACTTGACTGTTAACTCCGAGAAATAAGAATAGGGCAAATAAGCTGGTAAATATTACGTTCCAACGTAAATCTAAATGAGGTTTTCCAATAGCTACTAATAATTGAGATGCAGCATCTGCAAAAGGTCTGGGAATTGCTGATAAACAAATTATGATTAAAATTGGGATAGCGGGTATCCATTGTTCGCCAAAAACAATAGGAACGTAGAAAGGAGCTAAACTAGATTGTAATAAGACAAAAGGAACAATTATTAGACCAATAGTTCTAATACTGTGAAAATAGCGATGTTTAAATTCAATCCACTGTGTACGAGCTTCGCATAAATGAGGCAGCATCACCGAACTAATTGCATTGATGATACTTAAACTAATTCCTAAACCAGCGTTGAAACCAAAAAAGTAGATTCCTAACTCTTCAATACCTACAAAACGGCCAACTATTAAATAATCTAAGTTATTTCTTAATGTTTTTAGCAATCCAACACCAAGAATATTTTTTCCAAAACTTAATATCTCGTCCCAATATAAAGTTGTAAATCCTTCTTTAGGTCGCCAAGAATGATATTTGTAATATATGATGATTTCTAAGGGCGCAACCAAAACTATTGGCAGAGCAAATGACCATACCCCCATACCCATGAAGGCAAATACTGCTGTCAATATACCAGTGAGAGAATATTGAACCACGTCGGTAAATGCTATTACTTTAAAACGATTTTCTCTTTGAATTAAAGTTTTTTGAATACCGTGAACAGGCCAAATTACATAAGCTATTCCACTTACAATAATTGGGAAAATAATCTCTTTGCTGTTATAAGATGCAGCGATAGGGAATGCAGCAAGAGCCTGAATCATAAATAAACTGGCAAAAATTAGCCAGTTCAACCAAAAAGCAGAACTACATAGTGTCGGTAGTTCTTTCTCGTCAGCTTGAATAATCTTTGCGCCGATACCTACATCCGCAAAAGTAATTGCAAACTCGCGCACGGCAAGAATAATCGCTCCCAAACCGTAATCATAGGGAGTTAAATATCTCGCCGTGATTGCTACTAATCCTAAGCGTAGAACTCTATACAAAACCTCAGCTATACCTAGCCAGCCAAGATTACGAATGAACTGGCTAGATACTTTTTTCTTGATGTACCTGGTAATTGGGTTTAAGGAAGTCACAATTTGTGTTAAAGGGAATTTATTAAATTTTGATGTTTCGATAATCGGCTTGAAGCGATTATTTAAGACTCCATAGTGTTGGAAACTAAACCTAATACGCGATTGCGTCCGGCTTCCAATTCGTCCAATGCTGTTGAAAGTGAAGGACGAACCGTTTTACCGAGTCCGACAACCATCAAAATTCCATCGGCATGGGTAGCTAAAATACTGGTGTCTAAACGTCCCAAAATATGAGGAGTATCGTACACCACTAAATCAAAATCAGCTTGCGATCGCCTGACAAAATTTTGCATCCTTGGTGAGGAGAAAAGCTTTGCAGGATTGCGCGGTATCTCTCCTGCGGTAATTACAAATAAGTTTTCTTCTTCATGAGACTGTCCAAGTACATCGTTCAAATCTAAACCGTGAGAAAGTATTTCACTTAGCCCCTGAGTATTTATCAAGCCTAAACTGTGATGCACTTGAGGGTTTTGTAAATCAGCATCTACCAACAGCACCCGTAAACCAGCTTCTGCGGCAGTTTTGGCAAAAGTTGTGGCGACGGTAGTTTTACCTTCTCCCGGATTAGCCGATGTAATTACTAACGAAGAAATAGCAGTTTCTTCTTTCAAAGCTTGAATTCTGGTATACAAAGAGTAAAAAGCTTGCGTATAGGGAGAAGCTCCGTAGTCTTTACTTCTAATATTCTTAGCTTTGGAAAGTAAGCGTTCGTCAATTTCTGGCGCATAAACCAATTCCCGATCGGCAGGAGGTAGTAGCAACAATTCTTTTAAGTAGGGAATTGTTGCTAATAACGGTAGTTTCGCGGTTCGTTTAACTTCTCGTGAATCGTGAAAAACATTCTGGGCATTTTCTAGAAGAAAAGCAGCTAAGACACCTAAGAGTAAACCTCCCGCTCCTCCTAAAATAATATTCATCTTACCTTTAGAAGCATCTGCTATAAATTGTCCGCTCTTATCTTGCGGCAGCCTTGGAGGCATAATCAATTCCCAAGGAACTTCCTGCTGTGCGGCATCGACTCGCAACGCTTCTTGTTTGCCTAAAAGCTGCTTAAGAGTATCGCTAGCAACCTGTAATTCCCGTTCCAAATTCGCATATCTACCAGCAATTACTGGATATTTTTGGATTTGTTCGTTTAATTCAACCAAAGCAGCATCGGTAGCTTTCACGCTCGCTTCTAATAGCTGAATCTGATTCGCAGTGTCAGCCATCTTTTGAATTAAATCGCGGCGCACCGAGTTTTGATAAGTTCCAACTTGGCTGTTAAGTAAATTGTCAGGAACGTTATTACCTAAAGCTAATTGTGCTTCCCGTTGTAATAGAGGTAATAAATTCTGACGTTGCCGTCTTAGAGAAATCATTACCGGGTTAGCATCACTCAAACGTACCGACTCTGTAGCAATAGTCGCTTCTACTTCTCGAACCCGCTTAAGTATATCTTGATAGTTCGGTGATTCGCTCAACGCTGAAGCTGCGATCGCAGCCGAAGGGGACATTCCCAACTGACTTTCTAGTGAAGAGTAAAGTGACTTAGCTTCTGCAAGATTTTTACTGGCTTCTACTTTTGCAGCTTGAAGCTGATCAACTCTTTCAAGCAGTTGTTTTCCCTGAAGTTCGGGATTAAATAGGCTATAGCTCTGCTGAAACCTCTGCAAATCTCCTTGCAGGGTATCTACTCGCAATCGCAATTTAGGAATTTGTTGTTCTACAAATTTGATTCCCTGACGTAAATTCGTTTGCTGTTGTTCGAGACTGTACTTGCGATAAGCTTGAGATACTTTATCCAATACAAACATAACTTTCTGAGGATTAGAATCTTTGTAGCGAATTTCTATAACTCTAGATTCAATTTCACCCTGAGAAAGACGGCTAATGTGGAGTTCACCTTCTTTGACGCTGCTAGGTACTTTACCAGCTTTACCACCTCCAACTAACTTGCCGTAGGTAACTCCTGGATATTTGTCTTGAATTTCATCAACTACAGGTTCTATGATTTTCGGACTTTTTAAAACTTCTACCAAAGCCTGATAATCTAGAGCCGTATTGTTTTGTCTGGTAATTTTATTTACATCTTGTTGAAGAGTTTGAGATAGTAAAACCAGCAGTTCGCTTTCTGAATTGGTTAAAGGCTCAACTAGTAATTGAAACTTTCCTTCATACTTAGGAGTACGAGTAGAACCCCACACAGCAGCGGCTGTGGTTGCTATCAAAGCTACGCTAATAATCAAAGCTGCTCGACGACGCAACATCGAGAAAATTTGACCAAAACCAATAGTTTCTTCTTCAACATTTTGAGGTCTTCTTAATAACCAGTATGGTTCTTTAGATAAAGATTTGGTTTCGTTCAAAGGCTGCAAATCTTGTTTTCTTGCTGGCACTTGTGTTTCCATTCAAAATCCATTTAAAACAATTTAATATACAGTGTCGGTCAAAAAATAAGTTGTAAATAACTTTTTGCCAATTAAGAAGTGATATTGTTAGAATACATTTCATTGGAAGTATCAAAAACTACTAATAATTAGTACTAGTATTTATATTTCTCCATGAATGCAAAGTTTACAGTATTTGCATATTACTACATCTCAATATTTTCTCTCATCTGCTGCGACATATCTTTTTTGAAAATTAATAAACTTGACAACATCCTCAACATATCTCGTTTGATTGGCAATGGAATCCGATTAATAAAAACTTTACTGAAATAAAACTAGCCGATGAAGATTAAGTAAAACCTCAGCGAATTACGATGGCGAAAATAGTAAAAACACGCATAATTATTTTTATAATTTATTCAGTAAATCTGAAATGTTCTAGATGCACTGAAACTTCAAATAGGTTCAATATATGTTTTACAAGCTTTTTATCTATTAAGATGTACATAAAACATGAAGTAATTAAACAATCAAATAACGATTGCATAAAGCAAAATTCCTCTATTGACAAAATCAAATACTTGGTTCATTAATAAAAAAACTTCATCAGTTATTTCGCTTAAAAGAATGATGCAGTTTAACAATACCTTTAAACTAATGGTATTTTATTTCATGAAAAATTAATATTTTCGGAGAATATATTTGGTATGCCGAAATTGCCAAAGCTAGCCGAACAAATATTTGTTGTATTCACTCTTTTTCTTTCTACAAGTGCCTTAATACCCGTACTTATAGAAGGAGGTAGTGGAAGTATAGGTAGCGACTCGTACAGTCCTAAATTTTTTATGCTTATCTATACTATTACTTTCTTGTTGATAGTGAAGCATCAGAAACATTTTGTACGTGCTGCACAGAAAGATATTTGGATCTGGTTATTCTTAGGAATAGTTATAGCGTCAATCTTATGGACTTTTGCACCTGACGTTACTCCACGACGTAGCATACTGCTTTTAGGGACAAGCGTGTTCGCCGTCTATATGGCAATGCGTTTCACCTTGAGAGAGCAACTACAGTTATTAGCTTGTGCATTAGGCATAGTAATTGTACTGAGTTGTATGTTTGCAATAGGACTACCAAAATATGGATTGATGACCGTTCAAGAAGGAGGGATTCACGCGGGTGCTTGGCGGGGAATAATGACTCACAAAAATATTTTGGGTCGATTGATGGTTTTCAGCAGCATGGTGTTTTTGTTTGTTGCCATGAGCAATCCCATTCAAAACCGTAGATATCGGTGGCTTCCCTGGGCAGGCTATGTTCTTTCTATCGCTTTAATCGTACTCTGTACTTCTAAATCGGCTTTAGTAATTTGTCTATCTTTAACAATTATTCTGCCTCTCTACAGAAGTTGGCGACGCAATTACAACCAGCTAATACCTTTGATGATTGCATTGATACTTGTAGTTGGAAGTATATCTACTCTGTTATTAGATAACTTGCCTGTTGTCGCAGATGCATTAGGAAGGGATTTAACTCTAACTGGACGAACCGATATATGGAGTGCAATGTTCGATCTAATCTGGGAACGTCCTTGGTTAGGCTATGGATTTAATGCTGTCTGGAGGGATTGGGACAGTGAAATAACTGCTTACCTTTGGCGCACTCTGGCATGGGAATGTCCTTACGGACATAACGGCTTTATGGATTTATTAGCAGAATTGGGTTTTGCAGGCTTCTCAGTATTTTTATTGAGTTTTATCAATACCTTTTTTAAAGGAGTAATGTGGTTGCGAATTACTCGATGTATAGAAGGTGCTTGGCCTTTAATGTATTTAACTTTTTTAGTTATGTACAACATCAGTGAAAGCACTTTAGTCGAAACTAACAGTATTTTTTGGATAGTATACGTTTCTACCGTTTTTTCTCTAGCCATAGAGTATCAACAAGCTAAAAGTTATCAATATAATAATTCTTCTTTGATAGACGAAGAATGGATGAATATAAAATCATTTACCAAACAGCAATAATAATATTAATTAAGACAAAGTAAATATGAAAATTACTTTAGTATGCCATGACATTCCGTATCCTGCTATTCATGGTGGAAGGATAGATATGTGGCGAAGAATAAAAGCTTTTTCTCAAATTGGTGTTGAATTACAACTTATATGCTGGTTTGATAAAATTCCGCAGCGTGAAGAAGTTGCTGAAATTAAAAAGTATGTTGACTCTACATATTTTATTCCGTTTAAACACGATCTATGTTCCAAGGGTTACAGACTTTTAAACTTGCTTCGCTACCCTCTAGAAGTTACTTCTAGACTTGTAGTCGGAGAACAATTAGAACGTTTAGTTTCTCAAGTTCGTGCGTTTAAACCTCATCTTGTTTGGCTAGATGGCATTCACGGTGGAGATGTTGCGTCTAAACTAAGCCATCACTTCGATATACCCATAGTGACTCGCTGCCATAACATTGAGCATCTGTATTATCAACGATTATTTACTTCAGCAATAGGTACAAGTAAAGTCAAAAGATATTTATCAGTTTCTCATTTAGAAACATATGAGAAATCATTATTAAAAGATAGTCTTGTGTTTTATGATATTTCGGCAGAAGATTTAAAATTCTGGAAATCGCATGGCTTTAAAAATGGACGCTATTTACCTCCTTTAATGGAATTTTATCAATCTCACAAGCAAGATGAATTTCAGCAAAAGATTGATGTAAATCGTCAGTATGATGTTGTTTTTTTAGGCAACCTATATTCTAATAATAATGTAGCTGGTATTATTTGGTTTTTAACTCAAGTTCTGCCTGAAGTTCGCACTCATTTACCCAACATTAAAGTATTAATTGCTGGGGCAAAACCGATAAATAAAATTAAACAGCTATGTGAAGAAATTGACGGTGTAGATTTAAGCATCAATCCGCCTTCCTCAACTGAAATTTATAATTCCGGGCGCGTTTTAATCAATCCTGTTTTAACGGGTAGCGGAGTTAGTATCAAATCATTGGAAATGCTGATGGCTGGTAAACCTATTGTTTCCACACCTCAAGGAATAGCAGGCTTACCTCTTTCAGTTAGACAGTATTTCAAAATTGCTTCAGACAAACAATCTTTTGCATCAGCAATTGTTAATTTACTTTGCAACTCTCACGAAATTCACATCGAACCAAAACTACTCGAATCATTATTCGGAACTCAAGTGGTACAAGAAGTTGTGTCGGATATCAGGTCATTAATCTAATTTAATTCTAATTTTTTGATGAAAATTTTATACTTAACAACTGTTCTTCCAAGTGGAAGAAGAACTGGTGGTGAAATTGCATCTCAATGCTTTATTAACGCTTTAAAACAATGCGGACATGAAGTATTGGTTGTGGGATATCAGCGTCCTGACGATACCAAACCTAAAAATGATCATGAAGTTGTAGTTGAAAAACGATACATAGAAACACAGAAATCAAAATTCTATCCATTTTTATGGATGGTTCTGAGTTTATTGAAAAAACTTCCTTATTCAGCAGCCAAATATTATTCTAAAAAATACTTAGCAAAAGTCAAAAGTATTTTATATAGAGATGACTACAATACTGTGATAATTGACCATGCTCAATTAGGTTGGTTATTGCCTTTGCTATCTCAAAAGACTAAAGTAATATTTATTGCTCATAACTTGGAACATCAACTGTATGAAGCACAGTTAAAAAATGCCCAAAAATATGTATCAAAATACATATACAAAAGAGAAACTCGTTTGATAAAAGAGATGGAGGATAATTTAGCTGCTTCATCAAAACAAGTATGGACGCTAACATCTCACGATTCCAACTACTTTTATAATCAAAACCTTTGCAGTAAAGTGTTTCATCTGCCTTCGATTCGGACTGTACCACCAAAAAAATCTGCAATTAAGCACTGCGATATTGGAATCATTGGTAGCTGGACTTGGAAAGCTAATAAGTATGGTTTGGAATGGTTTTTCCAAGTAGTTTATCCCTATTTACCTAAAAACATATCGATTCACGTTGCTGGATCTGGTGCCGAGTGGTTAGCTCAACAATATCCAAATGTAAAATATTGCGGTTTTGTCCCAGATGCACAAGCATTTATGGCATCAGCTAAAGTTATCGCGATTCCTTCAATTAGTGGTGGTGGAATTCAGATAAAGACTCTAGATGCGATTACTTCAGGAAGTCCAATAGTCGCTACAACTGTTGCAATGCGCGGAATATTAGACTATCCGTCTGCGATTGAAATAGCCGACGAACCTGAATATTTTGCTCGCAGTCTAATGCAGCTATTAGCTTTAGACGATCGCTACGGTGTATCCGAGGTTGAACGCACAAAGCTTCTTGACAGCAGGCTTACATGGTCTGTACTTAGAAGAGAAAATTTCTATCGCAGTATAGTTCGTGCGATCGACTCGATTGAATCAAATGATTTAGCATACAACGTCAATCTACCTGTCAACAAAAGCAGATAAAAATCAAACAACTATGCTGCTTAACTCTCACATTATGCAACTTTTATATCGATTAAAACGTAGTATATTCAAGCCTTTAATACGGAGTATTTGGAGGCTGTTATACAATATTCCTCAAATCGTTATAAACTCGGTAAAATCGAAAGAAAAGATTTTCAACGGCTTAATATTTGGTTTAATTTGTATAAATTTAAGTTTTTTCTCTTCCCAATTTATAACGAGCTTTCAAGGTAATACTTCTGTAGCAGCTACTACCATTGTGCCTCCTTTATCCGCACAAAAATCCCAGATTATTGATAGTAGGGGTAAAGTAGTTTTACTACAGGGTATCAATTGGTTTGGTATGGAAGTTAGCACCCATGCACCTCATGGTTTATGGGTAAGAGACTATAAGCAAATGCTGGCTCATATCAAAAGCTTGGGCTATAACTTAATTCGCTTACCTTATTCAGTGGAAGCGATGAAATCTTCACACATTTATGGTATTGATTATTCTATCGGTGTAAACAAAGAACTTCAGGGAAAAACTCCTTTAGAAGTAATGGATTTAATCATCCAAGAAGCACGCAAACAGGGATTACTAATCTTATTAGATAGTCATTGTCTAAAAGATGGGATTATTTCCGAAGTATGGTATGGAGATGGTTTTACAGAAAAGGATTGGATCGATACCTGGACTCTTTTGGCAAAACGTTATAAAGATCAACCTAACGTTATTGGTGCAGATTTGAAAAACGAACCCCACGGGCGTGCAAGCTGGGGAACCAATGATACATCTACCGACTGGCGTTTAGCCGTTCAAAAAGCTGGTGACAAAATTCTTGAAGTCAATCCTGACTGGTTGATTGTAGTAGAGGGAATAGAGAAAAACGTACCCAACCAAAAACAGCATGGTTACTTTTGGGGTGCGAATCTAGAAGGTGTTCGTGAATATCCCGTACATCTTAAAAACCAGCGTAAGCTAGTGTATTCTCCCCACGAATACGGTGGGGAGAAAGTCTCTTGGTTTCAAGATTCAGCTTTTCCCAATAATCTTTACAAGCGTTGGGAAATAGGATTTAACTACATTAATACAAAGCGTATCGCTCCCATTCTCGTTGGTGAATTCGGGGGGTATCACGTTGACAGTAAATCCAAAGAAGGTATTTGGCAACGAAAGTTTGTAGATTATATTGCCTCTAACAAACTTAGCTTTGCTTATTGGTGTTGGAATCCAAATAGTAAAGGTACTGGAGGTGTATTACAAGATGACTGGCAAACGGTAAATGATTCAAAACAAGCACTTTTGAACAAGATATTGCCTTAATAAGGGAAACAAAGAAAGAAACTTTTTTCCCGTTTCTAGTTGCCTCACCCTAGAAATAATTTCTGGAATCAAATTTTCAAACAATTATAGATAAAACCTGATTACAACCATGTTAAAAACTGCCGCTCACAAATGGAATTTTCAACCGAAAGTTAATTCTAACATTCAAAAGGCTTATATTAAGTCTCATAAACAACCCCGTATTTTAATAGTGTCAATGCGGGGTTTTCAGTCCGAAGCTTTTCGTTCGGCAGAATATGAATTTGAAGATGTTATTAACAGTTTTGATTACGCCGATTTACTTTCACCAAACTATGTACCTAGTTTAAAATCCCAAATAAAAAAAAAGGTCGCTAACTGTACGGGTTTAGCTTTAAATAAAAGCAACCTTTTGCGCTCTGGCTGTGAAGAATTAGTCATAGATAAAGAATACGATTTAATATTTTTTATTTGCCAACACTTTTGGGATTTAACCTGTATTAATAATATTAAAGGATGGCGCGATAAATGTAAAAAAGCAGTGCTATGGATAGATGAAATTTGGGCAAAAGAACTCGAAGATCGCAAAACCGAGCTTTGTTTCAAATTAGCCAAAGATTTCGACTATATATATACCACTCAGAGTGAAAGTGTAAATGCAATAAGTCAATTAGTGCAACGTCCTTGCTATAGTTTGCCTTATGCCGTCGATGCTGTAAAGTTTTGTCCTTATCCACAAGTTCCTCAAAGACATATCGATGTTTACAGCGTTGGTAGGCGATCGCCAATGATGCATAATTCTTTACTAAAATTAACGGAACGCGATAACTTCCTGTATCTATACGATACCCTCAAAGGTTTGGAAATGAGGAATTATCGAGAACATCGAACTTTATACAGTAATTTAATCAAAAGGAGTCGTTATTTTATTGCTAATAAAGCGAAGTTTGATAGTGGCAATCAAACCGGAACTCAACAAGAGTTAGGTTCGCGTTTTTTTGAAGGAGCCGCAGGAGGAGCAGTAATGATTGGAATACCGCCAGTGTGCGAAACTTATACTAAACATTTTGACTGGGCTGATGCTGTAATTGAAGTAAATAATACTACTGATATAGCAGATATAATCGCGGAATTGAATACACAACCAGAAAGGTTAGTGAAAATACGTAAAGACAATACGATCAACTCATTACTGAGGCATGATTGGGTATATCGTTGGGAAGAAATTTTAAATAAAGTCGGATTAGATAATACTCCTGAAATGTTAATTAGAAAAAGCTATTTAAAGAATTTAGCTAAAATGGTTTCGATAGGATAAAAATTTGGTTTGATTTGTGGAGGTAGGGAATAGAAAAATTTGAGAAAAAAGATTTATACTTCACTTTTAAAACTCTTCTATTGAATTATAGAAGAGTTTCTAGTTATATAAATTCGGTCAACCGATAGAGATGTACGGCTAAACTGATGAAGGTTAATGGTTAAGAACGATACTTCTCAAACATCCTCTTAGATTGCAGATGAGCCTCTCCAGAGGAGACTTATAACAATTCCAGAACAAAAATCCGTCAATGTTTAGTTTGACGGAAAAATATCTCTCTCCTTTGTGGTGTCTGCCCGCTTCGCTAACATCAGTTTAACAGGACAAAAACCTATCCCATCAACTTCTGCTCGCCAACTTCAAGCAAAATCACTGTATTGAATTTGAACTAATATTTATCTATTAAAATAGTTTGCTCGGTTTGCTTAGAATTCTTATTCAGATACAAGTTGAGTTTTTGCCTCATAATTAATAAGAAAAAAGGAATATCATCGAGTAAATATCTTTTCCATAACCTTTTCGGTTCGCATAAAAGCCTAAATAACCACTCTAAACCTATTTCACTCATCCATTTAGGCGCTCTTTTAACATTTCCTGCTTCAAAATCAATAGTTGCTCCTAATGCCATGAATATTTTAATAAATTTAAAATCATCCTTATACTTGTAGAGCCATTTTTCTTGTTTTGGGGCACCCAATCCGATCACTAAGACTGTAGCGTCTGAATTATTGATCATATCTACTATATGCCGACATTCTGCTTGATCTTTTTCAAAACCGAAAGGTGGAGAATAAGAGTCAACAACAATATTTCTTCCTACTTTATGATTAATCTTTTTTTGCGCTTTGCTAGCTACACCTTGAGCCGCACCCAGTAAGAAAATTTTAATATCCTTATTGTTTCTATGGTAGTTACAAAAAGCAGGTAATAAGTCGGAACCAGATATTTTCTCTTTGATTGGTGTTCCTAAAAATTTCGATGCATACATGATTATTTGACTATCGCAAACTTTATAATTACCGATACTATAAGATTGAACAAACTCGGAGTCTCTTTGAAGCTTGATAAGATGATCTACATTTGGTGTAAATACTACTCCCGATTTTAAGTTATCTAACAATTCTTGTTTAGACCAATTATCTATTTCTAAGTTTAAAATATTAATCTTGTTCATGATAGTTTTTAGTAAATATGATAACTATTTGTGTATTTTTGCATGGAACGTGTTTGTTGAACTAATGGTTTTTCAACTCCAAACTTGTGAAGTAATAAAGTAAATATCATCTTTATTAATCTAATTTAAAACGCCTATAAAGATAGTACGCCTGTAACATAAAGTCAAAAAGTTTTTTCATAAAGTAAAAGTTGAATTTATCTGATAACTAATTTTATAAAGACTTTCGACCTAGAAAATCTTTATATTAGTTAAAACAGCAATTTGACCTGTATTTATTAATGCAAAATAACTTATTTAATAAGAAAGGTTAAGTTATTTTTTGTGGTAATATCGACTGCTCAGTCTGTGTTGACGGTAATAATACTCGGTAATATTATCTTTTCCTTAATCCTTACTATTCTGATAATAAATGAAGATATCATGGAAAGCTAAATTACAATTGCAACTTTACTTATATTTCATAATTAACAAACAGAAAAAAGAACAATTACGGTTGCTGAAAAAATTTACTTTGTATAAAAATTATAGCTTTAACTCTATACTTAAGTATATGTTTCATATGTTTTTTTAATAAAGAGTTAATTAATATTTTTTGTAGCTTGAATTAAAACCTATGCACTTAATATCCGGGTTATTACTTGTGTATATCAACTACATTTTTATTCTCATAACATATAGTAGTATGCAAGAGAATTGTCCTAAAATTTACAGATGATCAAATTAATTTATGAACATAATATTTGCCAATATTATTACGTTATTAGAAATACGAGTATCTTAAACAATTTACGGATTCGTATAATTTCTTATTAGATAGTTATCTTATGTATTGATTTTATGAAATTGAATTATTTTTTAATTGTTGAAGCTTTAAACTGGCTGATTTTCTCCTGCAAAAAGCTTAAAATTATATAAAACAAATCTCATATTGATAATTGAAAGCAAGAAAGTTTTCATAAAACTAATGTTTTGGCACTTACTGCGTGTAAAATGCTACTGTTACTTAAATGCAGTTTTTTGGAATTCCCTATCGGACAAAACTATGAAATATAATTTCCCCGAACACTGAGACAACTTGTTTGCATCCGTGGGTATTATTTCAGCTATTATTTCAAAAATTATAGTTACTACATATACCAAAAATCTGTATACAATATTTTTGTCAACCGTTTAATCACTATACTTTAAATATAAAAATGTATTAAAATTATATATATTATGTCTAATTAAAGATGTAGCTATAATTTTTTTGGTGTTAAATATTAAATACTGCCGTCATATAGACTAAAAATAAGCTAGTCAATATTGAAGTGGCTATATCTATTAGGAGTGAACGTGAATACCATTTTTCTTCGTAAAAGCGTTTTTTCGCTTACTTTGGCAACTGTTGCATTATTAAGTGGTGGATTATCTGTTTCTGCTCAGACAGCAGAAGAAACGAGCAATAACGCCTTTGTACAATCTAGCCAATCTTCCGAGCAAAAAAATACAGGTGTAGAGCAATTTAGCGCTAGTTTCTCTAATGATTCTGAAGAATCAAATCTATCGGTTAATCCAGAATTACTAACATCTCAGGGAGTATCCCAAGCATCTGAAAACTCAGCGCCCGTACCCGGAACATCAGCAACCTCATCTGCGCTTCTTGGCGATCGCAATGCCGAATCCAATGTTGAATATCCCAATACTCAATATCCTTCTTCAAATCTAAAACCATCTATTTCTTCAGATGTGGCTCAAGCGGATATTGATTTCGGTGGTACAACCCGTGGTGGTTCTAGTTATATCGGAATTGCCGGGAATCTGGGTTTGGGTGGCGATTCGGCTTTAGGTGATGGTAACTTCATGGTTATCAGTAAAGTTGGAATAACAGATATTTTATCGATACGTCCCTCAGTAGTGCTTGGGGATGATACAGTAATTTTGGCTCCCGTTACCTATGACTTTTCTTTTAAGCAGGTAACAGATCCATTTAGCGAAGCTTTACCTTTTTCTCCTTATGTTGGAGCTGGTTTGGCTTTAGCAACTGGCGATGGTTCAGAATTAAGTTTCTTAATTACTGGTGGTGTAGACGTACCGCTAAGCGATAAGTTAACGGCTACAGCAGCTGTAAATGCAGCATTCTTCGACCAAACTGACCTCGGTCTTTCTGTAGGAGTCGGTTATAATTTCGGAGGTTTCTAAGAACCGATCGCGAATACGGCAAGTAGGGGAAAATTAAACCTTTCCTTGCCTCCGTTTTAAAAAATTTGCTTAACTATAAAAACAATAGTTAAGCAAATTAATCGTATTTTTGATTAACCCTAGTACTCCACTACATTAAATGTGAGAGTTGACAGGTGGGATTCATAGGGGATGAACTTAGCAAAATGAATGGAACAGAGTGCCAGTTTAACCAGATTACAACGGAATATTTTTAATCATTGGGAATGGAGAGGGAGGGATTCGAACCCTCGATGAGGTATTAACCCCATAACTCCTTAGCAGGGAGCCGCTTTCAACCGCTCAGCCACCTCTCCTTAAGCAGTAACAAATATGAATGTTAGCAGATAATCTAGTACTAGTCAATAGTGAGATTAACAGGATTATTTACACACTCTTGTTACAGCTTCATAAACCAGTGCGGCTAAGTTGTTTATACCTTAAGAGATTTGCGATCGCAACCAAGCAAAAGGTACAGTTCCGATTTTTTTCCATTGCGGTACGTAAGCGCGTTGATTGAACACGTCATAGTCATTGCGCTCGATTACGCTCAAAATTCGGCTGTAATGCATCAGAGCCGCCCATACTGGCAAGCGGGCATCAGGATGGAGGTAGCTAATACCTTTCTCTGCTTGGGCGTAAAATTGACGCGCTCGTTGAATTTGACATTTCATTAAAGAACGCCAGCGGTCATCAACAACTCCTTTAAGTAAATCTTTCTCGGTGTAGTTGAACCGCGCCAAATCTTCAATAGGAATATAAATTCGCCCTCTTTGGGCATCTTCACCAACATCGCGAAGAATGTTGGTAAGTTGACAAGCTATTCCCAAAGTGACCGCTTCATTTATCGGAATATACGGTTGTTTATAACGGTTCCAAGGAGCGGTGTTTTGCTCGGAGTCTATTCCCATTACCATTGTTGACATTAAACCTACAGTACCGGCTACGCGGTAACAGTAAAGATATAAGTCATCAAAAGTTGAGTAGCGATCGCGGTACAAATCCATGCGCTGACCGGAAATCATATCCCGAAAGGGTTGAATGTCCATTGGATAACGCGAGACAGCATCCGCAAGGGCTACGTCAACATTTTCCTGGGGATGTTGAGCAAAAATCAATTCGAGCTGCTTTTCCCATAAATCTAGAGTTTCGGGAGTAGTCATAGCAGCACCAGGACCGTCCACTAATTCGTCAGTACGACGACACCAGGCATAAATTGCCCAAATCGCGCGTCGCTTGTCCAAACTCATCAACAAAGTACCCAAATAAAAAGTTTTGGAATGCTTTGCAGTGATTTGCTGACAAATTTTGTAGGACTCATCCACAGAGACCGACGTTTTCATGCATGGGGGGGAATCAGGCAGTTGCAGCATTCGAGAACGGCTGGATGGAAGGCATTTGCACGCTGGAAGAAATATGAGCTGAGAATGATTTATTCACACCGAGCGCTGTTAGTTTACCAGAAAGTACTGCTCCTTCCATACTTCCTAAAAACGGTTGCATGGTGTAACTTCCACTCAAGAAAAAGTTTGAAATGGGAGTCACTTGTGAAGGACGGTACTCCTGACGGCCGGGAGTTGCTCTGTAAACCGAACGGGGTGTTTTCACCACATGATGTTTCAGTAAAGAAGCTGGATTCTCCGAGCCGAAGTGTTGAGGAAATAGTTTTGACAATTCGGCAAGAGTTACTTGCAATATTTCCGCATCAGATTTGTTAATCCAATCTTCGGCTGGTGCAAGAACTAATTCCAGCATAGAACGGTTTGGGTCACTATATTCGCGACAAGTGTTGCTCATGTCGGCATAAACGTTCAAAATTGGCGATCGCGAAAATAATAATTGGTCAATATCTGTAAGTTTACGGTCAAACCATAACTGGATATTAATTACCGGCACGCCTTCCAATCCATCCAGCTTTTGGAAGCATTCTATATCCTTCCAAGCGCCTGGTAGCATGACTTTCATCACATCAACAGGCATTGCCGAAACATAAGCATCGGCGGTTTCGATATAGTCTTCTGCTCCATTTAAACCGCGCATCAAAAATCCTTTGACACTACCGTCTGAGTTAAGCAAAATTTCTTTCAAAGGCGCATTTACCTTGACTTCCCCACCACCAGCTTCGATGTAATCTACCAAGGGTTGACAAAGACGCTCGGTAGGAGAACCATCCAGAAATGCCATCTTTGAGCCGTCTTTTTGCTGAAGAAACTTGTTAAGAGCCGTCAGCAGTACTACAGCTGATATTTCGTCGGGATTAATAAAATTTAACGATTTAGAAGCAGCAATAAAAATATCTTGCTGTACTTCCTCACCTACTCCTTGAAGCTTGAGCCATTCAGAGAAAGTATATTCATCCGTAGAATCAACATATTTCTGACCCCGCAGCATAGCCGGGACTAATCCTTTTGCTAATTCAATTTTTTCGCCCCAGGTCAACATATCGTTATTTCTGAGAATTGCCACAATACCATTTAACGGTGCTGGCAAATTCGGAAAATCAAACCGACTATAAGTACCTGGTTTTTCCGGTTGATTGAAGATCATCGTGTGTTTTTTCCACTGCAAACGGTCTTCAATACCGAGTTCTTTGAGTAACTGCAACATATTGGGATACGCCCCAAAAAATACGTGCAGTCCAGTTTCATACCAGTCGCCATCGGAATCTTTCCACGCTGCGACTAAACCACCCAGTACGTCTCGGCTTTCCAAGAGTACGGGAGTATGACCCTGATCGATAAGATATTTCGCACAGGAAAGTCCTGCCAAGCCTGCTCCGGCGATAGCTACTCGCATTTACAATACGGTTATTTAATACTTTTGTGCATTTTGATAATTTTCATTATACTTTGCATTCCGTTACATTTTGCATTTGACTTCGCATCGTTTTTCCAAATTTTTGCCGTTCAATCGTGTTTATTCCTTATTTACGTCTCCTTGTTTCATAAATTGAGACTTGGAAGCAGTTGCCACAATTGCTGTTAGAGGCGACGATACCTTGGGGAGAATAATGCAATATATCTCTATTTAGTGCTTAAGAGTGGTAAATGGCATTACGAGCGCGATTTTGAGCAAAAATCAATCTGCTATAACCGTAAAGAACCTCAATTTCGCCACGAAAAATCAACAGCTATAAAAAAAAACTCGCGATTATTTCCAAGCTTTAATAAAAATAAATCCCGGAGTAATGGATAAACCCGCTTTTTCAAAAAACCGGGTTTCTTAGAAGATATTATCTTGTTCCCCATTACCTTTAATTCAAAACTTGAAGAGTAGAATTGTCTCTATTATCATTTTGCATTCCGTAATCGGTTGTAGCGAATTCTATTTGTAATAAAAGACGGTCTTTATGAGTGGGAGTTAGTCCTTTATGAAAGCATAACGGGTCTTCTACAAATCCAAAACCAGCCTTACCGCAAATAGTTACAATATTGTCTTTACCATAATAATCGATAATATCTTTATCTTCTTCTCTTTTGCGTAGCAATACATGAGAAAGTTTTTTGTGTTTATGACTAGCACGGACGCAAATATGAGGACCGCTTGTATTGTCTACATCGGTTAAATAAAAGAAAAATTTTAAGAATTTATAATCATCTAAATCATAATGAAACATTTGTGCATTCTGTCTGCGTTCCCAGTCAGATGATTCTCCGGCAAAACTCCACCAAAGCTGATTTCCTTGATGGATAGGTTCTTTCTCTAAATATCTAGCTGCTATCGCTAATAACTGCGAATCATTTTGTAATTTAGCAATAGCAGGACAAAGTTGTGCCGTATTGAAGTAGCAAGCAACTTTTATCTCTTTTTCCGATTGAGTTTGTGCTTTTCTTTTTTGGTCGTAATAAAATCCTAGCTGTGATTTTCGATTACCGTAACAAACAGTATTCTTAGCAAATTCGACAATTTCTTCAACCAGTCTTTTAGGTAGCTGCAAGCCTAAATAAAAACCAACTTCATTAAGTTGTGTAACAGCTTCATCTAGATCGATTTGATTGAAAAAAGAATTATTTTGATCGTAAGATTGATGTGACAAACCAGAACTGCGAGATAAATATTTCATCATAATTCTTCCAGCCTGAAATCTGCTAATCTTACGCATTAAAAGCCATTTAGGATTTTTAGTCAAACCTTTATAGTTCTCATAACAATGGTCGTACATTTGCGATCGCATTGTCGAGATGATAAATTTATCAACCATAATATTTTTTGTATGACTGTTCTACAGCATTTTTGTAAAATGTTTTTTTATTGAAGTCAGTAGATGTTCTGAGCTACAAGGATAAAATTAGACAGGTATCTATGGTAATCTTATTCTCTAAGGGTAAATAATGCGACAAAAAGATACTAGCTTTATTATTTCTTCGCATCTATTGTTATTTTTGTGAAAAGGTGATGAAGACTTATCTTAGAGGATGCCTGAAAAGTATTATGTTTTACTTCGGGTACCTCGGAAACCTAACCCCCCTGCCCCCCTTCCCTATGAGGGAATGGGGTTTCAAAGCCTCTCTCCTTCTAGGAGAGAGGTTTGGAGAGAAGTTCCGAGTATAGTTATTGACGCATTCTTACATCCTCTTAGAAGCCCGTAAAGTCTTTATATCGATCATAGGACTTACGCAAAGCCCCCCAAATTAGCGGGGGGTTGGGGGGATCTAAACGGCTGAAATAGTTAATTTATCGTTGCGGTTGCGTAAGTCCTGGATCAATAATTAAGAATAATAAACCTAAATATACAGTATCAAATATTACTTTTAAAAAGATAATAAATCTTAACTTGCCTGCGTTAATATACTGAATTTTAAATAGTAGTGAAGAAATATATAAATAAGGAACAGGGAACGAAGTTAATGAGGGGCGCAAATTTCGTCTTCAGTTCCCTCCCATTATTATTAAGATAATTAACGTACTTTTCTCCAAGCATGCCAAGAAGTATAACTCAGTAAAGAAGTGCTACCACAAGCATAAACAGTACCGCTTGGTATACCAGCAATAGCTAAAGCCAGACTTCCAACCCACAATGTTAAAGAATAAATAAATAAAACTGTCAATCTATGAGATAAACCAGCTTCTAGCAATCTATGATGCAGGTGAGTTTTGTCAGCAAGAAAAGGCGATTTACCTTGTGAAATTCGCCCTAAAATTACAGTTGACATATCCACAATCGGTACTGCCAAAATGACGTATGGCAACAAAACCGCAGTCACGGCAGGTATTTTCACCAAACCAATTACTCCCACCGAAGCTAAAGTGAATCCAATAAAATAAGAACCTCCGTCTCCCATAAAAATTTGCGCGGGATTGAAATTATAACGGAGAAATCCAAACGTAGCTCCAGAAAGGGCTGCGGCGATTAAAGCTGCCGCTGGCTGCTGCATAAATAAAGCGGCAATCAACATTACCATCGCCGCAATTCCAGATACGCCAGCAGCCAAACCATCTAAACCATCAATCCAGTTAATTGCATTTACCATACCCACCAGCCAAATAACAGTGATGGGTAAACTCAACCAACCCAAATGAATCAATCCTCCCGTAGGAATGCTGATAAAATCAATGCTCACTCCTGCTTTCCACGCACAACTAGCTACTAAAGTTTGGATTAGCAAGCGTACCAAAGGAGACAAATTGAATAAATCATCAGCTAAACCAATCAGGAAAAAAGCCAAACCACCAAGAGTTACACCCCAGATTTGCCATTCCTTATCGGGTGGTAAAAATCCAAATCCACCCAACCACCAAACCATTAATAAAGAAATAACAGTACCTGCGAAGATTGATACTCCTCCAAGACGCACCATAGGACTTTGATGAACTTTTCGCTCCGAAGGTTTATCCAAACGTCCGCTTTTTATACCAATATTTTTGACATCAGGAGTAGTCCAGAGAACCACTACAGCAGCTAATAAGAAAGCTATCACATGATAAATCTGGGCAGGTAGCATCTGCATAAAAAAACCGCTCGTTTACTGTATAAGACAAATAGATAAAATATATTGAGTAGAAAATCGCATTGTTCTATTACTACCAAGATTTATATAGTTGTCAGCATAAGAACGATACATTTTTAAATACATTTAGAATTTTAGATAAAGAATTGGTGAGTCGAGATGAGTAATTACCACATTTATATGTCAGTAATTATGCTGAATAGGGAATAGGAAATTGGGCATTAAAAAACCTCCTGGTGGAAAAGGAGGAATTTGTTATCTTTCTCCCCTTCCCTCATAGGGAAGGGGTTGGGGGTTAGGTCATTTATGCCAAAGCTGCTACGGGAACTCCAATATGCTCATATAGAGGAAAACTCTTACATAAAGCAGCTACCCGTTGGCGACAATCTTCAGCAATTTTGTCTGAATCGGGATTTAACAAACGGTCGGCAATTATATTACCGATTTCAGTAAATTCTGCTACTCCCATGCCTCGCGTTGTCATAGCAGGAGAACCGAGTCTTAAACCACTGGTGACAAAAGGAGATTCTGGATCGAAAGGAACTGTATTTTTATTCGCAGTGATATTTACATCGCCCACTAACTGGTCTGCTTTTTTACCAGTCATGCCAATGCACCGTAAATCCACGAGCATAAGATGATTTTCTGTACCGTTGGAGACAATTTTTAAATCCCTGCTTTGCAATTGATTGGCTAAAGCACGGGCATTTTCAATTACAGCAGCAGAATAATCTTTAAATTCTGGTTTGAGAGCTTCCCCAAATGCTACTGCTTTACCAGCAATAACGTGTTCTAATGGGCCACCTTGGGTACCGGGGAAAACTGATTTATCAAACTTTTTGCCCATGTCAGCATCGCGAGTCAAGATTAAACCACCTCTGGGGCCGCGTAAAGTTTTATGGGTAGTTGTAGTCACTACATCGCAATAAGGAACGGGATTTGGATGAAGTCCGGCTGCTACCAAACCAGCGATGTGAGCAATATCCGCTAACAAGTAAGCACCAACTTCATCGGCGATACTGCGGAATTTTTCAAAATCAATTACGCGAGGATAAGCCGAATATCCACAAATCAAGAGCTTTGGACGCTCCCTTAGCGCCTGCTCGCGGATTTGTTCGTAGTCTAGCTGTTCTGTTTCTTGACTAACGCCGTAATGACAAACTTCAAACCACTTACCAGAAACATTTACTGGCGAACCGTGGGTAAGGTGTCCCCCATGAGACAAATCCATTCCCATGATTTTGTCGCCCGGTTCCAATAAAGTTAGGAATACCGCAAAATTGGCTTGCGCTCCAGAATGGGGCTGGACGTTGGCGTGAGCTGCGCCAAATAGCTGTTTAGCACGGTCGATGGCTATCTGCTCAATTTTATCGATTATTCCGCAACCGCCGTAGTAACGCTTGCCTGGTAATCCTTCAGCGTATTTATTCGTCAGTACCGAACCTTGAGCAGCTAGTACAGCCGCAGAAGTAAAGTTTTCTGAAGCAATCAACTCTAAATGATCTTGTTGACGCTTTAGTTCGTCATTAATTAACTCTGCCACTGTAGGGTCAGAAGTTGCAAGGAAATCTGAATTAGTTTTAGTCACTGTTAAGTTATCTTGATGTCGTGAGTTGCGCGTTCAACTCCCTCGAAAAACGAAGGCGATCGCACCGCAAGAAAATTCTATGTCTTTTCCCGCTAATAATTCAAGGAGGTATCAACAGGTAATTGACTGCGCTCCAAGCCCGATACAAATTATAAAAAAAATATCTGTCATCCACGGGATAATATTTACTGCTCAGTGATATAACCGTTTCCTGTTTACTATTCCCTGTTCCCCCCAACCTATCTAAACGAAATATTAAATTCTCTGGTGGGCATAAGTACTTGTATCCCCAAACTCGATGGATAACTTTATGTATTACTTTTTACTAAAACTTAGTAACGCTTTTATCTTTAAACCATAAAATAAAAATATATCTACTTTCCGAACAAAAAAAATCAAACAATCGCCATCGATATTTATCTTCTCCAAGCGGAAAGTATAAAATATAACTATTATTTGTCAAATCTTTTTCAAAAAACCAAAATAAAATCAATATAAATTTTAGTCGTCGGACAAATTATAGTTAAAATCCAGACTCATTTAAACGGGTATTATAATGTTAGTAATTTTAATAAAAGAGCAACTTATTGCCCCTCAAGGCGTTTGCAAGTCTTGCGTTCTTGCCGACAAAAGCGGTCAACCACGCTGGTATGATGGTAAATTGGGCTGCGGACAGGCTGTAAGCAAAATTACTGAAAAACAACCAGATTGGCATGAGTGTATAATGGGCTTCCGCATTGCCAATATAGAATAGTGCAATTGAGACGAAAACCCTCGTTTCTGCGTTATCCTAGGTTCATGCGGTCAGTGTAATTGAAACATAGGAGAACGCAGAATGGCTTGGCGCGGTTCTACAACTGTTAAAGATAGAATTTTTGCTTGTTTACCTTATTTACTTCCCTTGGTTGAAGGGATAGCTTTTGGTAGCTTTTTATTATCCCAGTTTCCACCTTTGAGAATAATTTTCATTCCGATTTTACCTCTCTTAGCAATTTATAATGGCATACCTTTTGCTGGGTTAGTCATTTTCTTCGCTTTATTTATGTTGGTAGTACGGAATGAGAAAATCCCTCATTTTATTCGCTTTAATACAATGCAGGCTATCCTTTTAGACATTGTTCTATTTTTATGCCGTATTCTAGTAGATATTTTAAATCCAGTTCCGGGTGCGGATTTTGCTACAGAAACTTTAGCTAATACCATATTTATTGGCTTAGTAGTAGCCGTTGTATATTCTGTAGCTCAAACTATCATGGGTCGTTATGCAGAAATTCCCGCAATTTCTGATGCGGTTCATATGCAGGTACGCTAAGACAGTAAGTGTCAATATGCGCTCTCGGTATCGCGTTCGCTGTCTATTTTTGCTTACTGTGGTTTACTAGCTACGACAGTATTTTCTAAACGGCCGATACCTTCTATTTCAATACGAACGCGATCGCCACAATTTAATGGTCCGACTCCTAAAGGTGTACCTGTTAGGATTATATCTCCCGGCAGTAGTGTCATTACTTGACTGATGTAAGACACTACAGTCTCCGGAGAAAACACCATTTGGTCGATACAGGCAGATTGAACGGGAGTTTCATCATCATTCAAAAAAGTTTGTAATCTAGCGCCGGGACTTACTTCTCTAACAATCCACGGCCCTAAAGGACAAAAAGTATCGAAACCTTTAGCACGAGTCCATTGTCCATCGCGTTTTTGCAAATCTCTTGCTGTCACATCATTAGCAATGGTATAGCCCCAGATTTTAGTCTCAGCAGCTTTTGGAGTACATTTAGTTGCCGATTCGCCAATAATCAGCGCTAATTCTCCTTCATAATCTACCCGCTGGGTGACTTCCGGATATTGAATTTCGGCTTCTGAAGCGATAACACAAGTAGGTGGTTTGAGAAAAATTAGAGGTTCTTCTGGCACCTTTGTACCCATTTCAGCAGCATGATCGGCATAATTTTTACCCACCGCAATAATTTTAGAAGGAAAACAAGGAGCTAGAATTAAGTAGCTATCTGGTTGCAATATTAAATCCGTCGGCTGCCCTTGCAACCAAGGAGGAGCATCAAGGACTTGGACGTTAAGATCCAGATGCAGCAAACCGTAGTAGATAATCCCTTCAGTATTTTGAACTCGCACATACCGCTGCGCCATAATAGTAGATTACTTCCTTTTAGATATTTTTTAGGCTCGTTGATTGTTTACACAAATGTCATCTTTCTTTTATGCCGCGAGCAAAGCTTAGATAGTTTAGCCAATAAAGCCGCCTGTTTGTGTAAAATTTAATTCTTTAATTCATAGATAGATCGCACAAGTCAATTGTCCATTACAGATATTTTGAGATAAAGAAATTACATTACCAGACCAAGGGTACAAAGTTCTCTTCTACAGGTTGTGTTTGGATCTTCGGCAGGCATAAAACAGGGCTTCTGCGAAAAGCAACTACGGTGATAAAGCAGATTTTTAAAGTTTCTTCAATCAAAATCAAAAACTGGTAAGATTATAATTCCTTGCTGCTCAAAATGTTTGCTTACGCCCCTTGAGTATCGCAATCCGTTGCTAGATCGATAGGTTTGTGACATTAGCAGCCAAACGTCCAAAAGGAGATTAAAACCGATGGCTACAAATTACGAGACAATGTACATTTTGCGCCCTGACTTGATAGACGAGCAAGTCGAGCAAAATATTTCTAAGTACGAGAATATAATTAAGGAAAACGGTGCTGAAAACGTAGAAATTCAAAATCGCGGCAAGCGTCGTCTAGCTTATGAGATTAACAAACATCGGGATGGAGTTTATGTCCAGATGAACTATTCTGCTGTTGGTAGCACTATTGCTCCAATGGAACGTGCTATGCGCTTGAGCGAAGAAGTAATTCGTTATTTGACTATTAAGCAGGATTTAGCAGAACAAGAGACAGCAGATGAGGAAACATCGGCTGCTGCAATAGCTCAAGAAAGATAGTTTTCTTCTTTCGGTGAGGGTTGTTTTATCTTAGATGACAGGTAAGTTATCTTTTCATGAGCCATAGTCAACCGGATTTTTTGCAATTAAATAGATTTATTGATTAGAAATCATATTTAACGTCAAAAAACCCGGTTTCTTTGGGCTTGTGAACAATAAAGGCGTTAATAAAATTTAATCTTTAAAAAAAGTAAAAAAAATATACGTCTTTGCCCCTTGCCATTACGGCTAGGAATGTTACATTAACAGATACTTACCTCTAAGCGTGGAAAAGATTCCGTTCAGTAAATTGTAAGACACTGTGAGCCAAACAGATAACTCCACCATTCAAGCTCTCTCTACTGAAGTCTCGAAGTTGCGTCAAGAATTGCAGCTTCGGGATCAACTAGTGCAGCAGTTATCTCAAGAACTGTTCAGACTGGTAAAGGGTAATACCGATTTTATGCCCCAGCCAGAAGTTTCCGAACGTCATTCTGTTGAGTTAAATGCTTTACGAGAACAATTACAAGCAGTAGAAGAACAGGTAGGTTTTTACCAAGAGCAGATTAGCACTCGCGATAGCGAAATTTATCAACTCCGTCAGTCGGTTCAGGAATTAACCGATCGTAGCAGAATGTTAGAGCAAGTAGTGCAAGAACTACCTCAAATTTACCGTCAAAAGTTCGAGGAGCGGATGGAGCCGGTAAGAGAAAAGGTAGCACTACTGCAACAAGAAAACCGTCAATTGCAAGCGGAATTACAAAGCGTAAGTTACCGCTTAGCCTTGAAATCTCGTACCGCTTCCCATAGTGGTATTGACTTGCCTTCATTTCCTCGCCCTAATCCACCAGGCAACATTTCTACTGTGCCAAACGCTTAGTTAAAATGCATACGGCGTGCGATTTGACCAATTAAGTTATGGATTGTACGCAATTCGTGCTATTAATGACGAGGATAATTCCTGCATCATCTTTTCTTATAACCCGAAATCTAAAATCTCGCCGTTTATCAAAGCAGTTTAGCCAGAATTATTGATCGATAATTGTTTTTTAGCAAAAAAGCTGATAACCGTACCTAGTATGCTAAGGATATCGGTTAAAAGCTCATAACCTTTGCTAAATAAAGAGAATTACATTTTTGATTGAATATTAAGAATTAATACTGCTTCCATTGCAGATCCAGCGTTCCCCGTTCCTTTTTTTTACTGTGCTTGTTAGTGTACTAAGTACGGCTGTAGCCAAAAAAAGGCCCGCGTATTAAATCCTTTAAAAATAAAAAATAAAATAACAGTAAGAAAAGTGTAAGAAAGTGAAGAATTACTTAGGAAAAACGATCGGAACTAAAAATTTTCAGTTTTATTTCTCCAGGTAAATTCTTCCATTACTTACATATTTAAGAATAGCTTCAGTAACTCAACAACGCTTGCGAGGCAACTGTTGAGCATAGTTAGTTTAAAGATATCGCGCAAGATTGCATGGCGGTTGATAGAGATTCGCAGAGCCTGCTAGCCCAAAAGTTGAGTTCGGCTTCGTTATTAAATAACTTGCTGCAATCAAGAATGGACTTCCACAGCTAAGAAGATCGAGTTAATGAAAATAAAAATTTAGCCGGCTACAGGCAAATCTTTGTTTTCTAAAACACTCAGAGCGTCTTCATAAGTATTGAAAATTTCAAAAACAGAATCTAGGTGAGTAAGCTCGATAACCAACCGAACTGGAGCCGTCACATTGCAAAGAACTAAACGACAATTATGTTGACGTGCTGTTTTAAGTCCTTTAACCAAGCTGACTAAACCAGAACTGTCCATGAAATCGACCAATCCTAAGTCTATAACCCACAGTTGTTGCGGGGCGGGTACAACCCGATTTATCTGTTGACTCAAAGCATTTCCACCCTGCAAGTCCATACGGCCTTCGGGTTTAAACAAAGTAACTTGACGTTCTAGTGTGAAAGTCATAAATTTAACTGGATAGTTGAAATACTCAAGAAAAAACAAAAACAGACACAAATACGACTTCTCTCTCAACTGGAAACTTACCACTTTTACCTAGATATTAAAATGGGTATTTGGGTAGTACAATTGAGACAAACTTAGTCGGTATTTATGCCGTATCATTTGTCCAAACAATTTTCAGTATAGGCATAAGCGATTTGGTTTTTCCGTAACAACCGCTTCTTTTACAAAATTTTTATAATTATCTCAGAGTTTTATGAATTTTTAATAAATTTTTTATTATAGATGATAGTAATTGTAAGGTTGTGGTAAACGTCTAGTCAAATATTTAGTTTTATTTTATACAGCTAAAAAATAAACTAGTCCTGCGCTTTTTTTAGTAAAAGTATATTACCAGGAGTACTAAAGCAAAAATGGACTAGGAACATTTAATGTAATTATGACTAAGGAAAAAAGTATAGATAATTACTATGTATGTATTGTAACCGATTTTGATAAAAATTCCGGATTGAGATAGATATTGCTGTTATGTAGATAACCATTTACTTAATTGACACCTTAAGTAGAAAAGAGTCAATATGTAGAAATGTAAAATTATATAAATAGGTTTAGGCTGGATGTCTCTCGATTTCATATCATTGGAGAATATTCAGGAAGTTGCTCATCAATACGGCTATTGGGCAATTTTTGTAGGAATTTTATTAGAAAACTTAGGCGTTCCGCTTCCAGGTGAAACTGTAACTTTGGTAGGCGGCTTTTTAGCTGGCAACAACGAACTCAATTACTGGTTGGTTGTAGGGGATGCAGCAGCAGGTGCTGCGATTGGCGGAACTTGCGGCTATTGGATTGGTCGAATCGGTGGTTGGGCATTGCTAATGCGTCTAGCAAAATTATTGAGAATTTCTGAAGTCAAAGTTTTGGGCATAAAAGATAAATTTAGCGAAAACGCTGCTAAAGCCGTATTCTTTGGCAGATTTTTTGCTTTATTACGAATTTTCGCGGCTCCATTAGCTGGTATAGCCGAAATGCCTTTTGCTAAATTCATGTTATACAACTTTTTAGGTGCAGGTGCTTGGGCTGGCGCAATGGTTTCATTGGCTTTCTTTGCTGGCAAAGTAGTCTCTTTAGAACAAATGGTGCAATGGGTAGGTCAGTTTGCGATTTTAGCATTACTGATTCTTGTTGCTGTAATCGCTATACCTTTATGGTTAGAGTCGCGGCAGGTTGAAGAAATAACGACTGAGGAATAGGAGATGGGGAGACAAGGGGATGGGGAGACAAGGGGATGGGGTGATGTGGATTGTTTATAACCATAACTCCTAACTCCTAACTCCTAACTCCTAACTACTCCTTGCTCCCTACTCCCATAATAATTACGAATTATTTCTGCTGAGACCAAATGCGAGTAGGCATTCCCCAAATGTAAATAAACCCTTCAGCAGCTTTGTGATCGAATTTGTCTTCTGCGCCATAAGTTGCCATCTCAGGATTATAGAGGGAACTATCTGAATGACGGCCAACAACGATCGCACTACCTTTAAAAAGTTTCATTCGCACGGTTCCAGAAACTCGCTCTTGTGTCTTTTGAATAAAGGCATCAAGTGCGGCTTTGAGCGGACTAAACCACAAGCCGTTGTAAATTAATTGGCTGTAAGTGTCTTCAATGCCCCGCTTGTAATGAGTTACATCCGCCGTCAAAGTCAAACTTTCTAAATCGCGGTGTGCTTGAATTAATGCCACCATTGCCGGAGACTCGTAGATTTCTCGCGACTTGATCCCTACCAAACGGTTTTCTATCATGTCGATGCGCCCTACACCGTGATTTCCTACCAGTTGGTTGAGTTGGGCAATCAGTTCAATTGGGTTTTTGGATTCACCATTGAGAGTCGCCGGAATACCTCTAACAAAACCGATTTCGACGTACTCTGGTTGATCGGGAGTATCGGCGATCGCCTTTGTCATCTCATAGATTTCTTCTGGGGGTTCGTATGATGGATCTTCTAGAGGGCCAGCTTCAATACTCCTACCAAGTAGGTTTTTGTCAATACTGTAAGGGGAAGATTTTTTTACTGGTGAGGGAATACCAAAACTTTCCCCGTAAGCAATAGTTTCTTCCCGACTCATGCCCCATTCCCTTGCAGGAGCCAGTATTTTCAGATTGGGATTCATAGCCGCAACAGCTACGTCGAAACGAACTTGGTCGTTACCTTTACCAGTACAACCGTGCGCGATCGCATCGGCTCCGTATTCTGCGGCTGCTTCTACCAATGCTTTGGCAATTAACGGACGTGCAAGAGCAGTTGCCAAAGGATAACGATTTTCGTAGATAGCGTTAGCTTGAATAGCGGGGAAAGCATAATCTTTAATAAAGCTTTCTTGAACATTCACCACTAGGGATTCACTTGCACCAGACTTGAGAGCCTTCTCACGAACTGGTTCTAATTCTTCACCTTGACCTAAATCTGCTGCGAGAGTAATTACTTCTTCCACTCCCCACTCCTGTTTGAGGTAGGGGATACACACTGATGTATCTACTCCACCAGAATATGCTAAGACAACCTTTTTGGCGCGACCCATGAATTATTTCTCAATGCTGTAGAACGACGATTGTTTATTATCTTATTAATTTAGGTATATTCTCCTCAGTATTTATACTAATTCAGTATTTTCTACAGACTGTATATATACTTATTTCAGTATTGTTGTGACTAAAATATTCAGCATAAATGCAGTCTTGATGAATTGAGATAAAAGTATAAAAACTGAAAATACTAAGTTTCTGCTGCTAACAAAAATAGTTGCTGCTCCTGTAAATTTATAAATTAAGTATTTTAACTTACTTGTCATAAAAGTTAAGTAATTTTCTTGTCAGTGAAGCAATAAAAATATACATAAAATTTATATTATTTTCAGTATTTTCATAAATAATGATAAATAAGCGAAACTTGGTGTTTTCTTAATCTAATATTTTTTGTCAGCGTAAAGAAGGCTTATTTAATCATGGGTATGCAAATTAAATGGTTGATTCCAGTAGCTTTAACTTGCTTGAGCATCGGATCGAATACACAAAGGGCTGCCGCAAATACCACATTTCCATTTAATGTTGTTTATGACACAGAAGTAAATATTACACCGATTCCTAATTCAGATGTTGTTAAAGCCGTTGTAACAGGTACAAACAGTAATGCTCCTTACGGTTTAACTAACTTTATTAGCGAAAACTATAGTCGGATTAACCCTGAGACTGGTGTAGGTACCTTCAGCGCAAATCCGGAAGATTTAGATTTAGATCCGACATTTTTTCCTTTCCTTACAGAAGAATACTTTGGTAGTGGTGATGATAAACTGTCTGGATTTAGTCAAGTTACAGCTTTATTTGATTTTCAAACCTTTACGGTATCGGGTGAAGGTACTATAAATATTACTGGAGGCGCGGGTAGATTTGCTGGTGCTAGGGGGACGTTAAACTTTACAGAAAACGGCGATTTCGATCCAAATCCAACTGCTCCGATTCTAGGTGAAGCTGTTATAAGGGGTTCTTTCCAAGTTCCCCATCAAATACCAGAACCATCACACACTGTTGGGCTTGCTGCGGGAGTTGTAGGGGCTGGTTTGTTTCTGCGTCGTAAGAAAAGCAAAAATACTTTGAAGCGATAATATTTAAAACTTTTTACATCTTGCACCGATAAAGGTTGATGTAATTTCATCACTCGGTATCAAACCAAGATTCTATATCTAACTTCCTAATTGTTAGTTTTTAGATTCTCTTTGTTAATACGGTTAGGTGCAAGATATAAAAGCAAACTTACTGTTTTAAATATGGTTTTAACTAAAATATTTAGGATAAATGTAGGGTGTAATTAACTTAAATATAAATAGAAATATAAATAAAAAATGTAACTTTAAGTACTTTTAAAATGGTTTTAGCAAGTAATTTATTTATAAATAAAAAGTTAAAACTATTGATGATTAGATGAACTATAAATTAGTTTATTTAACGATTATTTGAAGTATTTATCGATAAATTTTATCAAAGTTTAGTATTTTTATAATCTTAACTCAAAATTAATATATTATGAGTTTATATTAATTATAATAGTTTTATTGAAACTTATAGATAAGCGAAATTCGTTCTGCTGTTAATCTAATATTACTTATTAATTATGCATTCAAAAATGAAATGTTTAATGACCGTAGCTTTGACCTGTGCGGCTTTTGGTTCAAATATACAAAGTGCGAAAGCACAAACAAGCGTAAATAACCAATTCGAGATTACATACGATACGTTATTTACATTAAGACCAATTGAAGAGCAACCGGGATTTTTTACCGCTCAAATTTCAGGTATTTCTCAAGGAAGTAATGCCGCTTTCGGTTTGACTCAATTTGAAAGTAATGCTTTCGGAAAATTAGTATCTCAAGAAACTATTACTGACGAGAATGGAAACGTAGTACCAGTAAATCAAAAATTTCAATTCAACGCAAATCCCAACGTTATAGGTTTACAAAATCCACCGCAATCTGTTATCAATCGGCGTACTGAACTAGGAGTAGCTAACCCAGAAGTAAATTCCGATATATATTTTGGTGACACTGCTAATAAGTTATTTGGACAAGCCGATGACAGGGCTGAAATTAACTTCTTCCCTCCAGGTAATCCAAACTTTCCAGGTACGGTAAGCGGTGGAGGTGTGATAACCATTACTGGAGGAACGGGTGTATTTGAAAACGCTAGCGGTGAGATAACTTTCGAGCAGAGCGATCGCCTTCCCGAAGATCGAAATGCTCCCGCACCAGGTATTGCAACATTGAAGTTTAACGTGCAAACACCAAAAGCAGTTCCAGAGCCAACAAGTGCCTTTGGATTATCTGCGGGAGTGTTGGGTGCTGGTTTTATGGTGCGTCGAAATCGTCGTAAAGCAGGTTTGAAGCGGTAAGTAAAAAAAGGGAACGGGGAACAGAAGAAGAAATCTAAAAGAAATAATTACTTCCTTCCTGGTGAAAGATTACCTATAACGTAGGTTGGGTTGAACGAAGTGAAACCCAACACTTGTATTACCCATTCCCTATTCCCTGTTCCCTATTTTTCATATGTATCATTTCTCAGATCGCAATTTCCGTAACCAGAGTAAGGTAAGGAACAGCAGTATAGTTGTAGCTGTCCTATTTTAAGGGAATAGTGTTGGGGGTGAAACTGTGTTTTTTAGTGTTGTGATTCCGACTTACAACCGCAAGCCGATTTTGGAAAAGTGTCTCAAAGCTTTAGAGGCACAAAGTTTGAGTCAAAATACTGTGGTGACAGATTACGAAATTGTTCTGGTAGATGATGGCTCTACCGATGGAACTTTAGAATGGTTGTCAACACACAACTCAGATTTTCCTCACGTGCGAACCTTCGAGCAAGCACATATGGGGCCTGCTGCCGCACGGAATTCGGGGGTAGAAAAAGCGAAAGGCGATATTATTATTTTTATTGACAGCGATTTAGTTGTTACAGAAGTTTTTCTTCAAGCTCATGCAGATGCGCTGACTCAGGGGCAGAAGAAGTTAGGGAATGATAGATTTTTTACCTATGGTGCGGTAATTAACACCGCGAACTTTGAAAATCCAACTTCGGAACCGTATAAATTAACCGATTATTCCGCTGCTTTTTTTGCGACAGGAAATGTTGCTATACCCAAACACTGGTTGGAGAAAGCCGGACTTTTTGATACTGGTTTTCAACTTTATGGTTGGGAAGATTTAGAATTAGGTGTAAGGCTCAAAAATTTGGGTTTAGAGTTAATTAAATGTCCTGAAGCTGTGGGTTATCATTGGCATCCAGCTTTTAATTTAGAGCAAATCCCTAATTTAATTGATAAAGAAATTCAGCGGGGACGAATGGGAGTTTTGTTTTATCAAAAGCATCCGACTTGGAATGTGCGAATGATGATTCAAATGACTTGGTTACACCGTTTGCTTTGGGGTGTTCTTTCGCTGAATGGTACGTTAAACGAGCGGACAATGGCTCCTTTGTTACGACGATTAATTAAATCTGGGAAACCGCAGTTAGCTTTAGAAGTCGCGAGAATTTTCTTGAATTGGTATAACGTTCAAGGTGTTTACGCTGCTTATATGGAAGCGAAAAAAGAACAGAAGTTTAGTTAGGTTTGTAGTAAGGAATGCGCGTCCTGGGATGGAAGGGCTTAAGCCCTTACTACGAACCTTTAGTTATTTTTTATCGGAATTTCAATTAAAAATTCGGTACCTTGTCCATCTTTAGTTCGATATTTGAGATTGCCATTATGCTTTTTAACTATAATTTGATAGCTTATTGATAGTCCTAAACCTTTTCCTTTTCCTACTGGTTTAGTTGTAAAGAAAGGGTCGAATATTTTGGAATGAATATTTTCTGGAATTCCTATCCCATTATCAGCAATCATTATTAAAAGATGATTTTCGGGGGAAATATCAGTACGAATACGAATTGTCGGTAATTTAAGAATATTACTTTCTAAATGTATAGTCTCTGTTTTCTGATAAAACTTTTCTTCAATAGCATCAACTGCATTCGATAATAGATATAGAAAAACTTGGTTTAGTTGTGCTGCATAGCATTCTACTTGTGGTAGCTTGCCATACTCTTTAATAATTTTTATTTTGGGACGTTCTAATGTTGCTTTGAGTCGATGTTGCAAAATTAATAACGTACTATCTATACCTTCGTGAATATCAACAGGTTTTTTCTGAGACTCATCTAATCGAGAAAAATTACGTAAAGATAAAACAATATTTTGAATGCGTTCTGTTCCTGTATTCATTGAAGATAAGATATTAGACAAATCTTCAGCTAAAAAATCAGTATCTACGTCTTCAGCTTTATCTTTGATGTCGGAATGAGGATTGGGATAGTGCTGTTGGTAAAGAGATAGCAAATCAAGTAAGTCACGAACATAAGTATTTACATAACTGAGATTTGCAGAAATAAATGTTACCGGATTATTTATTTCGTGAGCGATTCCAGCAACCATTTCACCCAAACTCGACATTTTTTCACTGTGAATAAGTTGAACTTGAGTTTGTTTTAATTTATCTAAAGTTTGATTTAACTGCTTATTTGTATTGCGTAAATTTTGCTCTACTTGCTCGCGTTGAGTTATATTTTGCTTTAATTTAATTAGATTAATTCTTAACTCTAATTGACTAATTACTTGACGACTTAGAGCTTGTAAAGCCTGTATTTGTTCGGGGCTGAGTTCTCGCGGTTTGTTATCGATAGTACATAATGTACCGAGAGGAAATCCATCGGGGGTTATTAAAGGTGCGCCAGCGTAAAATCTAATGTTAGGATCGGATTTTACCATCGGGTTATCCGCAAATCGCTCGTCTTCTAGAGCGTTAGGTACTATTAACATCTTTTCCGGCTCAAGTATCGTATGAGCGCAAAAAGCAAGTTCTCTAGGTGTTTCTGTAACTTCCAAACCAAGTTTTGATTTAAACCATTGCCGACTTGTATCTATCAAACTAATTAAAGAAATCGGAGTATCGCAAATGTGTGCAGCTATTGCGGTTAAGTCGTCGAATTGCTGTTCTGCTTCGGTATCCAAGACTTGATATTTGATCAGTGCTTGGAGTCTATCTTCTTCGTTGTCAGGTAAAGGTGGTAGATTCATGGATGTGTAATCCCAATAGAATAATATCTAAATTCAATTTAATTTAATTAGGACTTACGCAACCGCAACGATAAATTAGGTATTCCCAACGTTAAGATCCCCCCAACCCCCCTTTTGAAGGGGGGCTTTGCGTAAGTCCTATTAATAAATAAAGTGACAATTTAAAGTTTAAGCTTAGTTTTGTTTGTTCTCAATTAAAAACAGCACAAACCGATTAATTCGGTTTTCCGCCTCAAACACGGCATTTTTATGTGGTAAATTAGAAAAGTTTTCTAATCTCGCACATCTAGGAATTCGGGTGTTTCCTTATATTGGGAAATGCAACTAGATGGAGGTTTAACCCGAATAGGAGAAAAAATATGCCTGTTGTTTCGTTGGCTCAAATGATGGAGTCGGGAGTTCACTTCGGACATCAAACCCGGAGATGGAACCCCAAAATGTCTCCTTACATTTACACTTCCCGTAATGGAGTACATATCATTGACTTGGTGCAAACAGCCCAGTTGATGGATGATGCATATACTTATATGCGAACTCAAGCAGAACAAGGTAAGAAATTTCTGTTTGTAGGTACCAAAAGACAAGCTGCGGGAATTATCGCTCAGGAAGCAAGCCGCAGCGGTGCCCACTATATTAACCAGCGCTGGTTGGGTGGAATGCTCACCAACTGGACGACTATTAAGACACGGGTAGATCGTTTAAAAGACTTGGAGCGTCGTGAAGAAAGCGGTGCGCTAGATTTACTTCCCAAGAAAGAAGCTTCAATGCTGCGTCGCGAGCTATCCAAGCTGCAAAAGTACCTCGGTGGGATTAAAACCATGCGTAAAATCCCCGATGTGGTAATTATTGTAGATCAGCGCCGGGAATATAACGCGGTTCAAGAATGTGAAAAGCTCGGATTGCCTATTGTATCTATGTTAGATACCAATTGCGACCCCGATGTTGTAGATATTCCCATTCCCGCAAACGATGACGCTATCCGCTCTATTAAGTTGATAGTCGGTAAATTAGCTGACGCTATTTACGAAGGTTATCACGGCCAAGTAAGTAGCGATGACGACGAATACGATTACGAAGGCGCTGACGACGAATACGATTACGAAGACAGCGAATCGGGCGAATCTTCTGAAGATTCCGAAGAGGAAGAAGACGAATCCAGTGAAGAATAAAGGATAAAGTTTAACTAATTTTATCAATTCAGGGATAATGTGACAGGAGGCACGGCTATATATTTGAGTTTTTGTAATTCTCTTCAAATATCGTAATATGAGGGCTGCCTCCTGCTTCTTTACTCAAACTTCCCAATAATTTAAGCCGAACGATAAAAATATTTCTGAGTATCTCACAGCCCGCGTAATATAGAAATACTCAATATCCCATCTTCGATTAAAACTATCAGTTAAGTATAGATTGAGGCAACATGGCGGAAATATCTGCAAAATTAGTTTCAGAGTTACGAAAAAAAACCGGCGCTGGCATGATGGATTGCAAAAAAGCGCTCAAAGAAACCGAAGGTGACATTGAAAAAGGCATCGAATGGTTACGCCAAAAAGGCATTGCTGGTGCAACCAAAAAGAGCGATCGCATTGCTGCCGAAGGTTTAATTGATACCTACATTGACCCAAGTAATCAGGTAGGTGTATTAATAGAAGTCAACTGCCAAACTGACTTTGTTGCTCGTAATGATGCTTTCAAAGCTTTAGTGCAAAACTTAGCCAAGCAAGCCGCAACTGTTGATAGTGTTGAAACTTTATTAAGCCAACCCTATACCGAAAACAAAGACAAAACAGTTGAGCAATCTATTACCGAGGCGATCGCCCATTTGGGTGAAAACATCAGAGTACGTCGCTTTGAAACCTATTCCGCCTCAGAAAATAAAGGTGTTGTAGATAGCTACATTCACACTGGCGGTAGAGTAGGCGTGTTAGTTGAACTAAAATGCGCGTCATCTAAAGGTGCTGGTAACGAGGAAGTTCAAACATTAGCGCGAAACGTTGCCATGCAGGTTGCTGCTTGTCCAAACGTTGAGTATGTAGATGTAAGCGAAATTCCTGCTGAAATCTCAGCCAAAGAAAAAGAAATAGAAATGGGACGCGATGACTTAGCGAAAAAACCTGACAATATTAAAGAAAAAATTGTTCTAGGAAGAATCGATAAGCGTCTCAAAGAAATGACTTTGTTAGATCAGCCTTACATTCGGGATCAAAGCACCTCGATTGAAGAATTGGTAAAACAAACGGGTTCAAAAGTCGGTGAAGAAATTTCCATTAGCCGCTTTACTCGTTATATTCTCGGCGAAGGCATTGAGAAAAAAGAAGAAGACTTTGCTTCAGAAGTTGCCGCACAAATGGGTAACAAGTAGTTCAATTAAGAACAGTTTTGTTATTATACAGGTCAAACTTTTGAAGATTGACCTGTTTTTATTAGTTATTAGTTGTTAGTTGTTACCTACTTTCTACTCGGCAATTTTTGTTCAATATTCAATCTACTTATATACATTAGATTAAATTAATTTCACATAATTAAACGCTTAAATAATTATCAAAATAGAAGACAAAATTGCGTACCTTTGTACCACAACTAAGATAAAATGGAAAATAATCAAATATGGCAAGACCAATCGAGCGAATAGAGCAGGATATTGTCGAGCTAGAAAAAGCTATCGGATTTATCGCCGAACAACTTCAAAATGCTTATAGCAGTTACTTAGAAGTTTTGGGACAAGCATTAGGTCAGCAATTGATTTTAGCTAGTTACCATCTGTGTACTCAAGGATACCCAGATAGTTTTCTCAAGTTGTCTTTAAATCAACGACAGAAATTGCAGAAAGCTATGCGTAAATTGGCAAAATCCGCAACCCAAGATATGCAAGCTCTAATGGACGATGAAGAAGAAGCAGAAGAAACTGAAAATGAATTGGAAGAAGATTTAGAAGAAGAGGAGATAGAAGAAGATTTAGAAGAGGAAAAAATAGACTTTGAAGATGACGATTTAGAAGAAATTGCTCAAGAATTAGAAATTGAAGATGAAGATTTAGAAGAAATTGTCGAAAACTTAGGAATGGAAGACGAAGAAGAACCAAATATTTTTTCTGAAAATGCTTCTCCTAGTTCACTTCCCCTAGATGCCAAAATAGCTTTTTTATCTGCCAAAAAAGGTCAGGCTCCCATATTCTTGTCAGAACCCGATTTCGATAAAGATTGGAAAAACTGGTTTAACCCCAATACTTCTAATCCGATGGAATTAGCCGCTTGGCAAAAAAACTTAGAAAGAGCTATTGGCTATATAATTAAAAGTTTATCTCGTGATGGCAATCGTTTGTTGCAAAAAGCTGGTATATTACCAACAAAAAAACTGCCACCACAAGTTTTGGAAGCTGCTGTTGCTTCCGCCGAAGCATCTTCAGATGTGATGCCTGGGCCTCCTAATCTCCTAAGTTTAGTAGTTGGAATTCAAGGTGAAGAACAACAGGAACCGGAAAACTTAACGCAAGTTATGGCTTTAAAGCTACGGTTAGTAGAAATAGAATTTGCTGATATTAAACTTTCCTCCGAGCGCAAGCAGATTCGCAATATTTTGAATCAGTTAAACAAGTTAGGAAGAGAGTACCAAAAGAAACAACGAGAACATTCCATCGCTGCTGCTGAAGCGGCTTGGCGTGCGAGTTGGTATGAAGACTGAAACAGTTATCAGTGAACAGTTAGCAGTTAGGAGCGATGGGATTTTAGATTTCGGATTTTGGATTAAAAGAGTTAGGAGTTATGAGTTAAGAGTTGGGAGTTGGGAGTTATGAGTTAAGAGTTGATTAATTATTTGTGCCTAATAACTAACTACTAACTACTAACCACTAACAACTAACAATTAACAACTAACAACTAACAACTAATCACAAATGACTAATGACGAAAAACCAGATTGGATAAGATTGCAAAAAGCTCTGTCGGTGGAAACGGAACGGGGTTTTATTAATTTGAAGGGTAGGCAATATCTCTTCAATGAGTTTCTTACTTTAACTTTTGGTAAATTTCCTGTTGGTTTACCTAGTGAAGAACGTCGTCGCTGGCTGGATTTCTCGGTTAAGTTTGCAAATTATCCGAATCTGGAAACTGAGGATAGACAGCATTTGGTGGCGGAAGCTCGCCGCTATCTTTATAGTTTGCAGCAAATCGAGCGGGGAGATAGTGAAACTAATTCTAATTCACAGTCAAAAGTTAAAATCCAAATTCCTAAAACTAAAGTAGTTGCTGAGATAAGTCGCCGACTTGCACCGGAATTAAACCAAAAACTGATCGATTTGCCGGAAATTGGCTTTAAAAAGGCAGCTAATTTACAGCGTCTTGGTTTATCTACGGTGCGCGATTTACTATATTACTTTCCCCGCGACCATATTGACTACGCGAACCAAGTATGTATTGCGGAGTTACAAGCAGGTGAAACGGTAACTTTAGTGGCAACCGTGAAGCGTTGTAATTGCTTTTCTAGCCCTAAAAATAAAAAATTAACGATTTTAGAAATTCAGTTAAAAGATAACTCCGGTATTTTAAAGATCGGTCGTTTTTACGCGGGTAATCGTTATAGCAGTCGCGGCTGGCAAGAAAGCATGAAGCGTCGCTACGTTGCTGGTAGTACTGTGGCTGCTTGCGGTTTGGTAAAAGAAAGTAAGTACGGGTTAACTCTTGATAATCCAGAGTTAGAAGTTTTAGCGAATCCAGAAGATGAAATTGAATCGCTGACTGTAGGTAGAGTTGTGCCGGTGTATTCTTTGACAGAGGGACTTGTGGCGAGTACGGTGCGACAAGCGGTAATTTCTGCTTTACCTGCAACCGCGCATTTGAAGGAACCTTTACCACCGGGTTTGCGGAAGAAATATCAGTTAATGGAATTGAAAGACGCGATTAATAATATTCATTTTCCTGCCGATAGCGATAGTTTGCGAGCAGCACGTCGTCGTTTGGTGTTTGATGAATTTTTCTACCTGCAACTCGGTTTACTGCAACGCCAGCAAAAAGCGCGTGAAGTTCAAACTAGTGCGATTCTTGCGCCTAAAGGTGAGTTGTTGCAGCAGTTTCATCAATTATTACCGTTTAAATTGACGGGGGCACAGGAACGAGTTATTCAAGATATTCTCAACGATTTACAAAAACCCGCAGCCATGAATCGTTTGGTGCAGGGAGATGTAGGTTCGGGTAAAACGGTTGTGGCAGTAGTAGCGATTATTGCCGCGATTCAATCGGGGTATCAAGCAGCTTTGATGGCTCCCACGGAAGTTTTAGCAGAACAGCATTATCGTAAGCTAGTTAGCTGGTTTAGCTTGCTGCATTTACCAGTGGATTTACTTACAGGTTCTACCAAAATTGCAAAAAGAAGACAAATTCACGCGCAGTTAGAAACCGGAGAATTACCGCTTTTAGTCGGTACCCATGCTTTAATTCAAGACCCCGTTAACTTTCACAGATTGGGTTTAGTCGTAATCGACGAACAGCATCGCTTCGGGGTGCAGCAACGAGCAAAATTGCAGCAAAAAGGCGAACAGCCTCACGTCTTAACAATGACCGCAACTCCGATTCCCAGAACCTTAGCGCTAACCATTCACGGCGATTTGGATGTAAGCCAAATTGATGAATTACCGCCGGGAAGACAGAAAATTAAAACTACAGCTTTAAAAGCAGGCGATCGCCCCCAAGCCTACGATTTGATCCGGCGAGAAATTGCCCAGGGAAGGCAGGTTTATGTAGTGTTGCCTTTGGTGGAAGAATCGGAAAAATTGGATGTGCGCTCTGCCGTGGAGGAGCATAAAAAGTTACAGGAAGCAGTGTTTCCAGAATTTCGGGTAGGGTTGCTGCACGGACGCATGAGTTCCGCCGACAAAGATGAAGCAATTACCAAGTTTCGCGATCGGGAAACGCAAATTTTAGTTTCAACTACCGTGGTAGAAGTTGGCGTGGATGTTCCGAATGCAACGGTGATGCTAATTGAAAACGCGGAAAGATTTGGATTGTCACAACTGCATCAATTGCGGGGGCGTGTCGGTAGAGGAGCAGCGCAATCCTTTTGTTTGTTAGTCAGCAGCTCTCGCAGTGCCGACGCTCAACAAAGATTAAAAGTATTAGAACAGTCCCAAGACGGGTTTTTTATATCAGAAATGGATATGCGTTTTAGAGGTCCCGGACAAGTTTTAGGAACTCGACAATCGGGTATTCCAGACTTTACTTTAGCAAGCTTAGTAGAAGACGAAGAAATATTAGTTTTAGCCCGTCAAGCAGCAGAAAAAGTAATAGAAATAGACGCGAGTTTAGAGCGGTGGAAATTGATGCAAGAAGAGTTGATATACCGTTACGAACGGTTAATGGGTGGAACGATTTTGACGTAATATAGCTAAGTTGATTGATCAAGACTAAGTAGCGTAAATACTGTAATGTCAATTCCATTTACAGATAGAGAAATGGAGAAAGCTTGGCGAGAAAATAAATCTGTTTTCGACAGTTCCAATGAAAAACAACGAAAGAATCCTCATAGATTGCTTTTATTTTATGCTGTTGAATGTGGTTTGAAAGCAACTTTAATGAGAAGAGCAGGAAAAAGACGTACTGATTTATGCCAAGAAATACATGAATGTCAGCACGATTTAAACAAATTATTAGATTACTTAGGCGCAAGAAAAGATTTAAGGCTGCCATCACAACTTAGCATGAAGAAAATTAAAGTCAGAAATGGCTATGATGAAAGGAAATTTACTCCTGGCGATCTAAACCAAATGTGGCGTTACGGTGGATGTTGTGCAGCAGACGATATTACAGATGAGAATCTAGAGAAGAAGTTATTAGAGATTGCAAGCTGGATTGACGAAGAACTTAGCAGACCGTAATATTTTGATATATTTATGAAATTATGAAACTTTTTACATGGCTTGATGTTAGAAGAACTATTTCTCGCGAAACTATTTATGGAAGTAAGCTTCCAGAAGGAGTAGTAAGGATTCGCTGTTTTTCAGATGCTGTAGAAATAGGACTTCGACGCGAAGAACATAAGCAAAATGCGAAAAATGTTTTAAAGCAATGGTTCAAAGATTGGTATGAAGAAGACAAATCTATAATTTATTTTACTCTTGGTGATGCTACATTACCAGTTGAATTTATTCCAGGAGAAGAACCATCAACTATAGATATTTCTGTACGTCCCTTTTGGGAAGAAATTTCTTATGTAGAGGCTGAATCAGAAGATAAAACTCCGTCTCAAATAGTTAAGTTACCAGAACCATTTACTGAAAAACCTTATTTAATAGCCTTTTATTCTTTTAAAGGTGGTGTTGGTAGAACGCTAAATTTGGCAGCTCATATTTTTGCGTTACTAGAGAGAGCTAAAGAAATAGATGAATCGATAAAAATATTAATTATTGATGCTGATTTAGAAGCCCCTGGTTTAACCTATTGGAATCGCTCGGAAAAGCAACAACCAACAGTTTGTTTTATTGATTTTTTAGAAGCATATCATTACTCACCTATTAACCAAGAAGAAACTCTTTCATTATTGGCGAAAGAAATAAAAAAGTCATCTAAAGAAGAAGGAAAATCAACTCTGTATTTTTTACCTGCTTGTCTTGATGATGAACAGCTACTTGATACACCAATTCTTCCGGAACATTTAGTTAAAAGTCCAGATGGAACTTGGGAATGTGGTAACGCGATTCATCGCTTAGGAAAAGCTGTTGGTGTAGATTATGTATTAATAGATTTGCGGGCTGGTTTGAGTGAAATATCTAGTCCTATAATTTTTGATCCAAGAATTCAGCGGTTTTTAGTAACTACAATTAACGATCAATCTGTAAAAGGTACAAGTCTTGTACTCGAACAAATTGGTCGAGTTGCACCTCCAGAACCAATTGATGATGAAAGATATTACGATGCATCATTGTTGATAAGTATGCTAACCCCAGAACTAAAATCATTACCAGCTTTTGAAGAGGCTTTAGTAGAATTTCAGTCGGCTTATGTTCAGCCACAAGAAGATAATCTGTATTCTACAAGATTGGATATTAAAGAAAGTTATTTTGCTCAAGAATTACTTTATGTAAATAGTTGGGAAGAAGCACGTTCAAAATTAAACTCAACTTCAGTAATGAACGTTGCTAAAGATTGGGCAGAAAGGGAATTATTCACGAATACAAATGAGGAAAAAATACCAAAACAGGAGAAAGAAACAGATACTATACTTGAGGAAGTTCGCAAACTTAAAGATGTGTGTCAGCGTTACGAATACGCTGAAGGAGGGCAAGGAGAAGATTTATTAGTTACGGAACCTTTGCAAAATTTAGCAACTAATTTTAAAGATCAATTGCCTCATGTAGTATCAATTGGAGCCAAAGGAGCGGGCAAAACTTTTAATTATATTCAACTATCGCGCTTTAAATATTGGGAGAATTTTTTAGCACGTATTAACAATACAAAAGCTGAATCACATCAGGAAACATATATATTTCCCCTACTTCAGTCCGGTAAACTTCAAGATAGTGCTAGAAATATTATCAATCAAGCTAGAGATAATCTTAAAAAGGATTTATATATACCGGATTTTAAACCTTCTGAGTATGTTGATAGAATCAAAAGAGCCATTTCAGAAGAAAATTGGAGCGAACCACAATGGACTGAATTTTGGGTTAGTCAAATAGCTGCATCAATCGATACTCCAAAAAAGATTTATCCTAGTATCAGCAACATAAATACTTGGTTGAAATCATTGAAATTACGTATTATATTTATTTTCGATGGTTTAGAAGATATTTTTCCTAACATTGCATCTAATGATAAAGAGAAGATTGCTTTAAAATCTTTAATTGATGATTTACCATCAAGACTTTCAGAAATTAGAGAATCTAATATTGGGGTAATAATTTTTTTACGGCGTGATTTTCTTCGTTATACTATCACTCAAAACCTGAAACAGTTTGAAAGCCTTTACCGTGCTTACGATTTATCATGGGATCAAGATTCTTTTCTCAGATTAGTATTTTGGATTTGCTCACAAGCAGAAGTTATTAATGCAAATGAAGAAAATATTCAAACTTTGGGTAGAGAAGAAATTAAAGAGAAGTTAGAGAAATTATGGGGAAAAAGACTTGGTTCTGATAAATCCAAGGAAGCTTATACTGCTTCTTGGGTATATGCAGCTTTGACAGATTTTAATGGTAGACTTCAGGCTAGAGATATTGTGAGATTGTTATATCACGCAGCTAATATTACTGTAGATAGATTCCAAGAAGTACAATTTGCAAAATGGTCTACAAGTCGCCTTTTACCTCCTCAAGCTATCCGCCGCGCTCTTCAACCATGTAGTAAAGCAAAAGTGGATGAAGCTAAAGAAGAATATGTTTTGTTTAAAAGATGGGTTGAAGAAACATTACAATTACATCCTCCCGCTCAGCGGCGAATTCCTTTTGACGTACAACAATTTAATATGGAGCCACAAACTGTAAGAACTTTAGAAGAAATGGGAGTGATTTACGAAGATAAAGAAAAAGAAGATTCGGCACGTTTTTATATGCCAGAAATATTTCGCGAAGGTTTAGACTTTTCAGCAAAAGGAGCGCGTCCTCGCGTGTTAGCTTTGAAGCGTAAAATATTAGGAAGAGGAATATTGTAAGAATTACGTACAAAAAACAATTGAACAAGAAGGCGATTTATTTCCAAAACCACCCCCTACACAAAATTATTTTTACTAAAATTCAACTAAACTCCATAGTCTCAACAAAATCCAAAATCATCTGCTTGAGTGCAACAGCTTCTTGCTTCATGAAACTAGTAGTCTTTCCATCCATAAATGTACGTTGACTGCTAACTATATAAAGAAAATCACCATTAATAAAAGCGATTAATCCCCGATAGGCATCTAATTTTTTTGCAGTACCGTTATTTCCGGTTTTGTAAATTCTTGAACCTCCAGGCATATACAGCAATACAAAATAAGAACCTTCAAAGATTTTTGCCATATATTCGCTGTATTCAACTTGCGCTTCCGGTAAGTTTGCGACTATTTCTTCAGGAACATACTTATTTACAAGAGTCGATTTCAAATATTCCTCTTGTCCAATAACTTCCATTTCTTCCATTTGTTTCGCAGGCAAAGAATAATAATCTATTCTTAAAAAAGTGCCTTGATCATCAGAAAAGCTAACTGTACCTTCTTGACTTTGAACTTTACCACCTTGATGGGGATCTACCGGAACCGGAACGGTAAAATTACCTAACGGTGAATCATATTCCTCGATATTAAAGGCTATATTAACTATAGTTTCATCTTCCTCTTCAAGTAATTCTTCTAATTCTGCTTCCTCGAAAGCGGAAATTACGTCTTCGATAATTTCTTCGGCATCTTCGTTATCAATTCCTAAAGCTTGCTGTAAACTTTTAATCAAAGGCATTTTTGTTCGCGGAATTTGCATTTCCTCTTCATCTATGATTACACTTACCCCAGCGGCAAAAGCATCTTCTAAAAAATCACCCCCAAGTTCTTCTTTGGCAGCATTAAACAGCGCCCCTCGTCCATTTTTTTCGGCTAGATTTAGAAGTTTCTCAAGCATTTCTAATAAATCTTCATCTGAATATTCTTCAAAAATCTCGAATCCCCAAAGTATATCGACTAAAAATTCAATATCTACATCTTCCAAGGAAGAATCGGCAGATTCAGTTATAATTGCGGTTGCTGCCACTGCTTCTTGGGAACTAAGCGACTGTTTTAGTATTTCTTGCGAATTAAATAGTTTATCGTATTTGTCCATAATTGTTACCTCCATGCATAATTGTTGAGTACAGAAAAAAGGTGGTAATCATAAATATTAAGTAGGTTAATCAAAAATCTATTATCGGGTCAAAATTATAGAGATATAGCCGCATTAAATTATGTGTAATTAAAATATTACTAGAATAGAGTAACTAATTCTAACAATTATCAAAATTACGACATAAAAGTTGAAATAATAAGTTTAGATACTTATACTGTAACTTTTAGTCCAATTTTAAATATTTTGTTAATTTTTCCTTTGATTTGATACATATCTATTGATATAGTTATACAATTTTAATTTTACTATTTAATTATTATCCCACCAGACGGTTCATGGCTAATCGTATACTGTAATTAGCCATGAATAATTTTTGCAAGGCAATTAACCTGCTTGTTCTAAATACTGGTTAATATCTTCTACAACACGAGTCAATTCGGCTTCCGTTGTCAAGCGGATACTAGCATCACGCACGGTAAGTAAAACCTTTGCAGCGAAAGGGCTAGGCCAGATATTCGGGTTGCAAAAAAATTCCAGAAATACTTCTCCCGTATAACGATATTCCATCGGGGGTTGAGGATTGGGTTTTCCTCCACCACTAGCAGTTTTAGCCGCAACCGCTTTGAGTTTCTGCATCAATTCATCTATAGCTGCTTTTAATTCCCTTGCTGATTCGGGTGAAAAGCCAAAAGATACGGAGCCTTCAACTAAATTAAGTGTCAAATGGTTTGCAGACATTAGTTATTTATCAAAACATATTGCTCTATTATTTTCCCTCTATATGGGTCATCGTAGTGCAGGAATATTTTCTTTATCAATTCTTCAGTAGCTGTTTTATTTAAAAATACGAAGTGTTGAAGCTAGTTAAAATCTGCGAGTTGAGAGGTATTTATTCTTTAATGTGTAGTACTTTGATAGAATTCATGGCTGTCTAATAGTTTACTGTATAAGAGAAGATACTAGTACAAGTCGGCGTAAATAAGGCAACCATTAAAAATAGCTGAAAAGCCTAGAAAATCAAACTTCTTACTTCTTACTTCTTACTTCTTACTTCCGCGAAGCGGTACTAGATATAAAAAGAACTCGATCGCTACAGATAATCGCGCAGAAGCAAGAAAGGTTTTAATCGTTACTCTACTGCTTAATTTATTCATGATGGGATAAAACGCACTCCTAAAATTTGCCTTGGCTGGTAGATGAAATGGCAGTTGCAGCGGAAACCATTTATGATATAGCGTTACAAGTCCCCGGTGTAATCAACTGCCATGATATCGCTTCTCGTGGTGTTATTGGTCGTCAAGTTTTTATCGAAATGCATTTAATTATTGATGCCTTCATATTTAGAAACCGCTCAGCTTATAAATCGAATCAGATTAGCTTCTAGATATCTATCAAATTCAACTAATCATATTTTACAAAATATTCCAGTTGTAGTAATCTGTTAACAATAAAATATCTTTACATTTATTAAAACTTAGCTGTAAAAAGCTGCTAGATTTAGATCAAAGCTGATTAAAAAATAAATCAATATTTTAAGGAAAATTTAAGGTTTGCTGATACTTTTATTCGTATCCTATTAGCTGTAAGAATAATTAGATTAGATGAAATCAAGGTGTTTATTATTACATTTATTGCTTTATTAGTAGAAGTGTAGTGCTGTTGATTTCAAGCTAATTAACAATTGCTCAATTCTGTAAATTTTTTTAATATACTTTGCTCGCAATGATGCAACAACTAACTGTTTTGATTGTTGATAATCATTCTGAAGATTGTCAGAGGTACGAAAGCTACCTGCGGCAAAACTCGGAGTGTCGCTACAGAATTTTATCAGAATCAACTGGGAATGCTGGATTAGATTTATACCAAACGTTGCAACCGGACATAATTTTATTAGAGTATGTTTTGCCAGATATGGATGGATTAGAATTTTTGGCAAAGCTAAAACAAAAACAAAAACAGCATCAAGAAACACCACCCGTAATTATAATAACTGGGTATGGTAATGAAAACATCGCTGTACGAGCAATAAAAAGCGGCTGTCAAGATTATTTAGTTAAGCAACACTTAACATCAGAACTTTTAAATTCGAGTGTAAATTCAGCTATATTAGATTCTGAGGAAGTAAAAAAACATTGGAGTTGTGGCGACGAAAGTTTCCGCACTTCCGTAGAAGACCGGTTTCCAGATGGTTCCGTGCGTGAAATTATAGGTACGGTAGTTGACATTACAAATTTCAAACAAACTCAAGAAGAATTACGCTTGAGCAACGAGCGATTTCAACTAGCATCTCGTGCCGTTGACTCTGTAATTTACGATTGGGATATTACCGTTAATAGCATTATTAGAACTGAAGGTATAACTTATATTTTGGGCTACTCTTTAGAGGAGATAGAACCAACTATTGAATGGTGGATGCGGTTGGTACATCCTGAAGATAAAAATAATTTATTCCAACCTTTACAAGCTATTCTTGCCAATGGAGAATACTATACTTTTGAGTATCGCGTGCGTCATAAAAACGGTGAATATCGCTACGTACTCGATCGAGGTTCGGTTGTGCGTAATCCTGAATCTCTTGCGGTGCGGGTTGTTGGCTCGATAACGGATATTAGTAAACGCAAACAAGCGGAAATCGCATTAGGTGAAAGTGAAGCGAAGTATAAGCGGATTATAGAATCTAATATTGTTGGTATTTATTTTGGTGACTTTACCGGCAGAATTCATGAAGCCAACGATTCTTTTCTGCAAACCTTTGGCTATTCTCGCGAGGAGTTAGAAAATGGTTGTTTGTATTGGAATCGGATGACACCAGCAGAATATTCCCAACTAGACGAACAAAAAATGCGAGAATTACAGGCTGGTGGAGCTTGTAAACCCTTTGAAAAAGAATATTTCCACAAAGACGGAACTCGCATTCCGATTTTATTAGCAATTGCCACTGTAGAAGCTAAAGGATCTGAAGGCTACAGCGTTTGCTTAGTTTTAGATATCAGCCAGCGCAAACAAGCTCAATTAGAATTACGTGAAAGCGAACAACGCTATCGGCTTTTATCCGAATCAATACCGCAAATAGTTTGGAGTTGCAACCCGCAAGGAGAATGCGAATATATAAGTCAGCGCTGGGTTGAATATACCGGGAAAGCAATCGAGGAAGCAATAAATTTTGGCTGGTTAACTGTTTTGCATCCAGAAGATGCTGAATCTGTCACACATATATGGCAGCGATCGCTAAGAAGGGGGGAACTTTACTCTTCAGAAATGCGCTATCGTCGCAGCGACGGGATATATCGCTGGTTTCTAGTACGAGCATTGCCGATCAAAAACGAGCAAGGAGAAATTATAAAATGGTTTGGCACCAGTACCGATATTCACGAGCGCAAACAGTTAGAAGCCATAACTAACGAGCTTTTAATGCGCGAACAAACTGCCCGTACAGAAGCAGAAACAGCCAATAAAGCTAAAGACGAATTTGTCGCAATGGTATCCCACGATTTGCGATCGCCCTTAAATTCGATTCTTGGTTGGGCAAAATTGCTACGAACTCGTAACTTTGATGAAAGCGCTACCACTCGCGCTTTGGAAACTATCGAACGTAACGCCAAATCCCAAGCAAAACTCCTTGAAGACTTATTAGATACGTCTCGAATCCTTCAAGGAACTATTCAGCTTGATATAGCTCGAATTAATATCGTTAAAGCAGTTGAAGCGGCTATTGAAACAGCACATCCTGTAGCAGATGTCAAATCAATTTACATAGAGTCCATTATTGATGATTCGCTTCCATTAATACAAGGTGACAGCAACCGCTTGCAGCAGGTTTTAGGAAATTTACTATCCAACGCCATTAAATTTACACCAAAAGAAGGGCGGGTTCGGGTGGAGTTGTCTGTGGGGAATATGGGGAGAGGGGGAGAGGGGGAGATGGGGAGACAAGGGGAAGAAGAAAGATTAATTTTTTCTACTTCTGCTGTTTTTAATTCTTCTAGATATGCTCGGATTACGATTAGCGATACGGGAATCGGTATTAGTCCAGATTTTTTACCGTATGTTTTTGAACGGTATCGTCAAGCAGAAGGAATTAGAAAAAAAGGTGGCTTAGGATTGGGTTTGGCAATTAGCCGTCATATCGTTGAACTCCACGAGGGAAGTATTGAAGTTTTTAGTGGTGGGGAAGGAAAGGGGAGTGTTTTTACGATTAAATTGCCAATGTGAGGGGGATGGGGAGATGGTAGTTGGTAGTTGGTTCGGAATGGAAGATTGAGCAGCAAAGATAAAAAGAAAATGTTGTTGGTAATTCACTTGTTACTTGCTACTCCTTTGGAGACGTAGCACTGCTACGTCTCTACACTCCTAAATCCTAACTCCTAACCCTTCCCAATCTAAAATCCCATTATTCCCATTCAATAGTTCCAGGTGGCTTGGATGTAATATCAAAGACTACTCTGTTTACGCCTTTGACTTCATTTACAATCCGATTTGAAATGACTTCGAGTATGTCGTATGGTACCCGCGCCCAGTCTGCTGTCATGCCGTCTTCGCTGGTAACTATACGCAAAACTACGGGATAAGCATAAGTTCTCTGGTCGCCCATTACACCTACACTGCGAACTGGTAGCAATACGGCAAAAGCCTGCCAGTATTCGCTGTACAGATTATTACGGTTGATTTCTTGACGGACAATTAAGTCTGCATCTCGTAAAATATTTAACCGTTCGGCTGTAACTTCTCCAATAATGCGAATTGCTAAGCCTGGGCCTGGGAAAGGTTGACGCTGGACAATTTCTTGGGGTAAACCAACGCAACGTCCGACTTTGCGAACTTCGTCTTTAAAAAGCTTCCGCAAAGGTTCTACCAATTTGAAACGTAAATCTTTGGGTAAACCACCAACGTTGTGATGACTTTTGATTTTTACAGCTACTCGTTCCCCAGTTTGCGGATCGACGTTAGTATCTGCTGATTCAATTACATCGGGATATAAAGTTCCTTGGGCTAGATAATCAAAGGGGCCAAGTTGCTTTGAAGTCTCTTCAAATGCTTTGATAAACTCGTGTCCGATAATACGCCGCTTTTCTTCGGGGTCAGTGACTCCACTTAAGGCTCCGATAAAGCGATCGCGAGCGTTTACATACTCGACAGGAATGTGAAACTGTTCTGAGAATAGTTTTACTAAACGTTCTGGCTCTAGCTTCCGCATGAAGCCTTGGTCAATAAAAACACAAGTTAGCTGATCTCCGATTGCTTTATGTAGCAAAAATGCCAGCGTCGAAGAATCAACTCCACCACTAAGCGCTAACAAGACTTTCTTGCTGCCAACTTTTGCGCGAATTTCCCGAATCGCTTCTTCTACAAAAGCATCGGTTGTCCAAGTCGGTTCGCTTTTACAGATTTGATAAACAAAATTGCGAATTAAAGATAATCCACCGATAGAATGTACTACCTCTGGATGAAACTGCACGCCGTAGAGTTTTTTCTCATGATCGGCGATCGCCGCGCAAGGGGTATTAGCCGTGTGAGCTAGTAATTCAAACCCAGAAGGCATTTTCAGTACCGAATCACCATGACTCATCCACATGGTGGTACCATTCTCGACATTGCAAAGTAAGTCAGTAAAGTCATCTATCTGTAAAGCTGCCTTACCATACTCGCCTCGTTCGGACTTTGTTACTTCTCCGCCGAGTTGCTGCACCATTAGCTGCATACCGTAACAGACTCCCAGAATAGGGATTCCTAAATGCCAAATTTCCGGATCGCAATGGGGAGCTTTCGGATCATAAACCGAACTCGGACCACCTGAAAGAATGATTCCCTTGGGGTTAAGCTGACGAAGCTGCTCGGCTGTGGTTCTATAGGAAAGAACTTCCGAGTAAACTTGAGTTTCGCGAATTCTACGAGCAATAAGTTCGGAATATTGAGAACCAAAGTCAAGAATCGCAATCATTTGACGGTTAAGTTTTCTTTTCGATTCTACTTTTTGAGCTTGAGAAGCATCTTTGGTTAGTAGAGTCACCGCTGTTTTCATAATGGGGGAGGAAAAGTGTGAGAGTAAGGATTTACTATAGCTTCCGATGCAGGCTTGGTACCACATTCGTGTAGCTGTATCCAGCAAGATTGTTTAATAACTTTCAGATCAAGCGCAATTTTTATATATGCACTTGCTGGGCTTTTAATATCCGTTAATGCTATTTAAGATTAAAAAGTTACCTTAAACTGGATGGAAAAAGATATATTTATTGATTTGAATTTCTTATGTTTATTTTTATTAACTTACCACAAGTTGGTCAATATGCGTAAATAGGGATCTAGTTTTTTTACAAAGATTTGAAATTTTCAAGCCGCCGAGATGCTTGCATTATCCAGTGAGAAATTGGCTTCCAAGCAAAATCAGTCAAAAAACAGTCAGAAATAAGATAAAGAACATCATATCGTCCATAAGACACTTCAGGTAATTATTCAACCCAGAGGAGGGGTATTATCTCTCCGGTAAATATAAATATAAGATATAACAGTAAATTTAATATTTGCTTAGAGAATTTTATTTTTTTACACCTTAGCTTCTGTGAGTAAGTGTTGCATAGCTGACCTAGAAAGCCCTTGCTCGATATATTGAGGAGATTCAGGATTAAATGGACTTTTCAAACGGTCGATACTAATAATAATTGCTTTTTGCGGTATAACCGGAACGTCCGGATCGAAAGCAGTCGGACGCATCAAAGAACTAGAAAATCCTCTAAAAATAGCAACTTCATCTCGTTCGCCATCAACTTCCACCGTCACTAACAAAACTTCTTGAGGACGTTTGACAGTATATTGCTCCAGTCGTTTATTGATTGAATTTATCATTAGAAATTGGGAATTGGGGATTGGGCATTGGGGATTGGGAGTTAGGAGTTAGGAGTTAGGAGTTGGGAGTTAGGAGTTGGGAGTTAGGAGTAAATTAACAATTCTTCTCCTTGTCCCCTTGTCCCCTTGTCCCCCCATCCCCCATCCTCCTACTGCGGTGTAGCTGTACGCCCTTGTTTGCCGAGCTTAACGAGAACGAAGTAACCAAGGCACAGAATGTAGAAAATTAAACCAATGATGCCTATAAAGCCTAACGATCCATTAGGGGTGTCGTTATGAAAATACCTTTGATACAACAATGGAGCTTCCAACCAAACTTTACAATAAGGAGTTTGGAGAGCAGTTTCAGCAAAAGCACAACTTAAGAAAGGAAGGGTTAGGAGTGCGCCAAAAGCACAATAAATGCTTGTAGCCCAGCGCCAAGAGGTAAAAACAAACTTCAAAGCTTCATCGGGACCATATTCAATTTCATCGTTCAAGTCTACCCAAAACCATAATGAAATTGGGATTAAGATACGCGCCATTAAAGATGAAATGAAACTTACCCCAAAACCGCCAATCATCAAGTAAACCGTAATCATTAGTAAACTTGAGACTCGCCAGTAAATGGTTAACAGACGCTGGATTCCATCAGCTTTTTGAACAAATGCCCAAATAAGTAAAACTAAGGGAATCAAGACGGTAAATAAAACCGCCAAACGATAGTCCATCCAAACTAACGAGCGAAACCAAACATCATCATTACCCATATTTTTTCCTATATATAATCAAAAACTTTAACTAAGAGGATGTCTGAAAAGTATTATGTTTTACTTCGGGCACCTCGGAAACCTAACCCCCCTGCCCCCCTTCCCTATGAGGGAATGGGGGTAATAAGCCTCTCTCCTTCTAGGAGAGAGGTTTGGAGAGAGGTTCCGAGTATAGCTATTGACGCATTCTTACATCCTCTAAGAAAGCCTAGATTTAAAAGTAAAGTCTCTCAATATTTATATCCGAATATGAAAAAAAATTAAAATAGGACTTACACATTACCCTCTTTTGTTTTAGAGCGGCTTCTGTGTAAGTCCCAGTTTAAAACGGTTTTTCTGGGATCAAATCCCCCGCTTGCAACCTCGTGAGAGATGAACATTCCAGGATAAACCTGTGATTAGAATTGGATTCTAAAATGAATGTGAGTTAAAAAACGATTTTCTCAAACACGAAGGATAGGCTGGAAAAAAGACATTGCTTGACGATAAACTCAATTTCTAGTCGTCGTAGACTCTGCACTCATCAGCATCAGGGTTTTCGTCGCAGTACTTTTCTAAAGAATTTTTGGGCTTTGATTGGCGCTGGTGAGAAGCTTCGGCTTGTAATTCTTCTACTGCATCCCAAGCAGCAGCACATTCAGCGGAGTTATTACCTGAAGTATCGCAAGCTTCGCGAGCTCCCTTAAGTTCTTCCTGAATTTTGTCTTGGATGTCGCTCATAGTTTTTTGTTGTGTTAATTGTTCTTAATACAAGTATAGAAAAAGTTCGGCACAAACTGTTTGACAGTTTTAACCATTCTAACCACTCACAGCCGCGATCTATGGTGATGCAATAGAATAGCACTATCAACATACAGCAAATATTCTCGCGTACAGAGCCTTCAACCAAAACTTTTAAGATTTTCTACCATTGTTTCGATTAATAACTATAGAAACAAGTATTAGAGTGGGATAACTACTTTTTTATCCCATTGACTCACATTGGAAAATACGACTGTAGAAACAGTCAACTACTTCTAGATATAAATAATAAATAATGGTTTCGAGCATATAAAACTAAAAAGTATTAGCTTAAAAGCATAAAAATATAAAAAGTAATTTATGGCAGATCAAATGCAGTGGAGCAACGCCTTATCAACCCGCCCTTCTTTAGAAGCAGCAATTTCTGAAGTTGTGGAACAAGCTGTAGGGAAGTTGTCGAAGAAAGCAAATTTAGCAATCGCGTTTATTTCGTCTGCTTTTACCAGCGAGTATTCCCGATTTTTACCTTTACTTGCAGAGCAATTAGAAGTGCCCGTACTAATTGGCTGTAGTGGCGGCGGTGTAGTTGGTACAAGCAGTGATGGAGAAGCTCAAGAATTAGAAGACGAACCAGCTTTATCGCTGACTTTAGCTTATTTACCAGAAGTAAATATTTATCCGTTTCATGTAGTTGCTGAAGAATTACCCGATTTAGATAGTTCTCCTAATGCTTGGGTAGATTTGATTGAGGTACCGCCAGAGGGTATACCGCAATTTATTTTGCTTTCGGGTAACATCGCCAGCGGTATCAACGACTTATTAAAAGGTTTGGACTTTGCCTATCCCGGTTCCGTCACCGTAGGAGGGCAAGCAAGCGGTGGAATCAATAATCGCATAGCTTTGTTTTGTAACGACGAGCTGCATACAGAAGGTACCGTAGGAATAGCATTAACCGGCAACATTACCTTAGATACCATTGTTGCCCAAGGTTGTCGTCCCATTGGTACACCACATCAGATCGGCAAGTGCGATCGCAACATCATCTTAGAAATTGAACAACAGGTGCCGTTGATTTTATTGCGGGATTTGATTGGTAGTTTAAGCGAAGAAGAAAAAATCCTTGCTCAAAACTCATTATTTGTGGGTGTAGCGATGAGTGAATTTAAACAAGATTTGCAGCAAGGAGACTTCTTAATCCGTAACATCCTCGGAGTAGATCCAGCAGCAGGGGCGATCGCCGTAGGAGACTACCTACGTCCCGGACAGCGCCTACAGTTCCACCTCCGGGACGCTCAAACTTCCGCTGAAGATTTAGAATTTTTGCTCAACAAATATCAACAAGAACAAGCGGGTAAATCATCTCCCGTAGGTGCTTTAATGTTTTCCTGTTTGGGTAGAGGCGAAGGACTTTATAAACAACCAAACTTTGATTCCCAATTATTCCAACGCTACATCAAAGATATACCTTTAGGAGGATTTTTCTGCAACGGCGAAATCGGCCCCGTAGGTGACAGTACTTTTGTCCACGGTTTTACCTCCGTCTTTGCAATCGCACGACAAAATGGGGAGAGGGGGTAGAGGGGGTAGTAATTTTAATTAATTCCTAACTCCTAACTCCTAACTCCTAACTCCTTAAAGCAACAACGTTGAATGATTATCAATAAATGTCCGATGCCCATCGGGAGTTATTGCGCTGTATTTCTCGAAGTGCTGACGTAGTTTTTCGGGAAATTGGGGAAATTCAAGGAATGCATCTCCATCAGCTATATTTGCCCAGAAACTTCGTAATGTAGGGGCTAATTCTTCTGCTTTGTCTTGGGGAAGATTTAACGGAGGTAAAGTTAGTAGTTTGACTATGAAGGGAAAACTGCGATCGCACATCCATTTATGGGAACTTTGCTGTAAGTCGGGGAAGTCAGAAACAGATTCTACTTTACGAGATGATATTTGTAACTTAGCTTGTCCGGGATTGCCCTGACGATATTCTAATATTCTGTAAGGATGTGGATAGCTAACTAAGGAACCTGTCGTAATATCATATACATTATCCTGACAAGCTATATCCTGAATATGTAGATGCCCGGTAAAGACTAACTGAACTTTGTAACGTCGGAGAATTTGTAATAGTTCCGGTGCATTATCTAACATATAGCGGCTTGCCATCGGATGATACGCTTGATTTGGCAAATGCTCGACTACGTTATGATGAACCATCACCATGATTAATTCATCGTTAGCTGTTGCTAAAACCTCTTCTAACCAGCATAACTGCTCGTTATCCAAACGCCCTATTTGATTACCTCGATCGTCAAAGTTATTAGAATTAAGAGCAATTAACCTAACCGACGGTAGTAATTTACAAGTATAGTAAAGTTGTTCTGTATTTTCGTAACCAAATTTACGGTAAAACTGCGGAAAATCTTTAAAAGCAATCGATTGCTCGTTAGCATTTAAAACCGGAACATCATGATTTCCAGGTATCACATAACTTGGAAAAGGTAGTTTTGCTAAACGTTCTTGTAACCAAGTATGATTTTGTGGTTCGCCGTGTTGAGTTAAATCTCCCGGTAGTAAAAGAAAATCTAAATCTAGTTGTGTTAAATGTTCTAAAACACTTTCAAAAGCCGGGATACTAACTTCCACCAAGTGAAAGCGACTCGGATGATCCCAGATAGTATGAGGAAGTGCAACGTGTAAATCACTGGCGATCGCAAAACGAAAATTTAGACTCATTGAATTAAATAAAATCTTATATAAGGTGTAAAAAAGCGCTTTTTAAATAGAGTATAACGTTTGAAAGCAAATGAAGTATAGGAATATTATTGGTTTAACATTTGTAAATATTTAGCGAAAAAGTTAAGAGTTAAGAGTAAAAAATTACTAATATTGATAACTGTTAACTGTTAACTGATAACTGTTCACTGTTCACTGTTCACTGATTATGAATCGCGTTCGAGTTCGTCAGCACGTTAATCCTTTAGGAATAAGATATCAAGCACCAATCGATCCAATTGATTGGGAAAAGATTTATGTAAATGCGAATCAACCTTTACTTTTAGATATTGGTTGTGCTAGGGGTCAATTTTTAATAGAAATGGCGCAGCTAGAACCCAATTGTAATTTTCTGGGTTTAGAAATTCGCAAACCTTTGGTAGAAGCAGCCAATAAAATGCGTTCGGAATTAGGATTAACAAATTTACACTATATATTTTGTAACGCGAATACTTCATTAAAGCCGATTTTATCTTCTTTACCAACAGGAATTTTACAGCGAGTCACAATTCAATTTCCAGATCCTTGGTTTAAGAATCGTCATGCAAAAAGAAGAGTTGCACAACCGGAATTAGTGGCAGAATTAGCAGATTCTCTCGCACCGGGGGGAACGGTATTTTTACAATCCGACGTTAAATTTGTCGAGATAGAGATGTGCGATCGTTTTGAAGAGAACTCCGATTTTCACCGACAAAGCCAAGAATGGTTAGCAGAAAATCCCTTACCAGTTGCAACCGAAAGAGAATTATTTACATTAGGAAAAAACGAACCAGTCTACCGTGCGGTGTTTGAAAGAGTTAGGAGTTAGGACTTACGTAAAGCCCCCCAAATTAGCGGGGGGTTGGGGGGATATCAACGTTGGGAATACCTAATTTTATGTTTCTCGCGGGACACGCAATACCTACGGTACGCTCCGCTAGGCGCTAACGTTGCGGTTGCGGCCATTCCTACACCTAATAAAGCCGCGCCCTTCTCGCCCTCACGAGGCGAAGAGTGGGGCTACTCAAACAAAGCCCCTCCGGGTAAGGCTAACGCTGCGCTAACACCACTCCCCTCAACGCTCTTAACCCGCGCACGGGGGTGGGTTCACCACCGTAAGGTGGGCTAAATTTGGTGCATCTTTATAAAGAAATGGTATGAGATGGGAAGTAAGTAATTAAGCAAAAATATTTATATATTTACTACTCATTTATATAGCTGTTCCCCGTTTCCTATTCCCTGTTGCCTCTTCGACGACTATTTAATCCCGCATAACAAGTATGAAAGAATCATATGTTTTCATATACTTTTTAAAGAAGATATTATGATGATTTTTTGGTGATGTTTTTATCAATTATCAATAAATATTAATCTGTCAACTATCAATGGTTTATTTTTGTTGTGGATTATGTAAGTTAAAGATGAAATTTTAGCTTAGAGATAGTTAAATTCAACTGAGTACAGAAAAAAAGTATTGTAAACTACAGAAAGCTATAAAGATTTGTCAGCATCAAATTTAAAGCAAAAGATTAAAAGTGAGTAAATTACTGTATTTTGGGATGAATTTGTGCGAGATTAGACTTACATAGATACTCTGATACTAAAAAAATTAACCTCATGGATTCTTTATTTATCAACTCGTTACTTGAAGATTTGAAAAACCCGGATGAGGTAGTGCGAGAAGAAGCTACTCGTAAATTGTGGCGCTTATGGTTTCAGCAGAAGGGAGTTTACGGGTTAGAAAAAATAGAAGCCAGCCAAAAACTACTGGATGCAGGTAAAATTACCGAAGCTGAAGAAATGCTGACGCAATTGATTGAAGCTCAACCCGATTTTGCCGAAGCTTGGAATCGTCGTGCTTTTCTGTATTACACCAATAGCGAATACGAAAAGTCTTTAGCCGATACCCAAGTAGCAATCGAACTTAATCCGCTACATTTCGGCGCACTTCACGGTATGGGTTTGTGTTATGCAGCTTTAGGAGAATATGCCAGAGCGATCGATTCTTTTCAGCGTGCTTTAGAAATTCAGCCTTATTCTTTAATAAATCAGAAGTTGATTTTGGAATGTACGCTTAGACTCAGTTAAAAGCGTTTATCTCCAAAGACTGTGTATCTATTAAGGAATTTTTTACAGCAGATGGTAGAAATCTGCTGTTAATTGATTAGTTAATGGATTGGTTAAAGCTTCGTTTTAGCCAACATTAGTTAAGCTTTGATGTTGGATTGAGAAATTAAATTTAATATTTTTAAGGTGGAAGAATTTCTAAATCTTTACAAATTTTTTTAACTAAAATATCAACAATCTCACTATGTCTGGGTATTGCTGACGTTCTATTGTTAGAGGGATTATAGTAAATTTTATGCTTGCCACCTTCTCGGAGAAAAAGACACCCATTTTCTTCTAAATGACGAATCAGTTTACGTCTTTTCACTAAATCTTGACTGTAATTGCTTCACGAATAACGTTTTTACCGAAAATTTGTCGCTCTGCAAGCTCTCGGTTTGATAGTAAAACAAGTTCGATAGCCTCCTGTAAGCTTTCCCTTGCTTCTTCTAAAGTTCTTTCTTGTATATTAGCACCGGGTAATTCTTGGACATAACCAATATACCAATCGTCTACTTTCTCAAATATTGCGGTAAAAGAATTTTCCATATAGATTAATTTATACAGCTAAACTTATAATATTGGTTATTATATTTCAACCAAATATTGTGAATAAATAGAGTTTTGTTTTCAATTAAAGATTGAAACCTAAACTCTAAGATCATTTTATATTCTAGTTGGTAGGTTGGGTTAAGCGCACGAAGAATAAGCGTTTCATACTGAAAATCTCGATTGCGCTGTAACCCAACATTTAATTGTGGATATTTTTACAATATTCTTATTCATAATCATGATGTTGGGTTACGACACTTTGGGAATCAAGTTTCTCGTTACAAATATATTTTCTTAGTCGTGTCTAACCCAACCTACAAAGTTATTATGGAAGCTTCATATTTATACATACATACATACATACATACATAAATATATATAAACAAACAATCAAAGCTCCTATTCTCCTTATATAGCTGGAGTCATCACATAAATTACGTAAATACCTTTCAAAGAAGAAAATACTAATAGTAAGAATACTGAAAAAACGCTTCTAAACTGTGTTTAAATAGTCTGAGTGCAGAGTAGCTAGTAGTAAATACTTAAATACATTGCGATGCATCGCCAAGGTTTTTAAGATTTTTGTCTTGTGCTTTCCTGTTGTCTTGTCGTAATACAAGGCTTTGAGTGCGATTTTCCGGCTAAATGGCAAGGGTAAAGGGTGACAAAAAACCTTTCAGAAAAACGTTGTGATTGCAATTGTTACTGCACTTTCAACCGCACTACCAACTATTGTGATTGGATACTGGCAACATGGTAAAAAGAATAACGCAAAAAGTGAATAATAAAATGTGGGTGTATCTAAATTGTTACGCCCTCCAATTCTTCATCCGTCACTTCATACAATTCGCGTAACTTCTGCAACTTCTCATCGCTAGCATCCCAGAAACCTCTTCCGTGGGCTTCCAACATTCTTGAAACAATATTTTTAAACGCTTCTGGATTGGCTTTCCTCAATTTATCCGCCATTTCATCATCCAAAGCATAAGTATCGGCTGCCTGTTCGTATACCCATTCGTCAGTAAAATCCGCAGTACCACCCCAACCAATTAAAGCCGTCATGCGTTGGGAGACTTCAAATGCACCGCCGCTACCTTGATTAACCATTGCTTCCGCCCATTTGGGATTTAATAACTTGGTGCGATATTCCATCCGCAATAAATCATCTAAGTCACGGGGAGTAGTATCCTTAGAAAAACTTTCTACAAAGCTAGCTTTAACCTTCTTTCCACCTTGCTTTTCCGCAGCTTTTTTTAAACCGCCAGTATTTCCGTAATATTCTTGAATATCAGTTAAACCGTATTCCACCGAATCAATTTCTTGGACGATTTGACTGGTATTTTGCAAAAGCTGGTTTAACACTTCCGGGCGTGCTTGCCCTTTATCTTCTCTACCGTAACTAAACACATTGCGACTTTGCCAAGTATTCCCCAACTCCTCGCCAGATTCCCAATTACCATCAACAACTCTATCGTTTACTAGAGAGCCAAAATCACCCGCAGGATTAGAAAATAACCTTGCGTGAGTATTCTCTACACCTTTTTCTTTTAATTCTAAAGCGTGCTTGCGAATGAAATTTTGATCTAAAGGTTCATCTTTATCCGCAGCACGTTGAAATAAATCGTCCAATAACTCAATAATATTGACAAAACTATCGCGGAAAATCCCTGAAAGATTAGCCAAAACATCAATTCGCGGATGCCCAACTTCAGAAGTAGGTTTTAACTCGTAACGAACAATTCTTCCCGTACCTTCCTTAACGGGTTCCGCACCCACTAACTCCAATAAAATCCCTAAAGATTCGCCTTTTGTTTTGATAGCATCCAATCCCCATAGCATTACAGCGACTGTCTCAGGATAGCTGCCATTTTCTTGTAAATGCTGCTCAATAATCTTTTTTGCAACCTCCCTTCCTCTTTCATAAGCAGCAGGAGAAGGCATTCTATAGGGATCTAAAGCATGAATATTTCTTCCCGTCGGTAGCACGCCAGCACCATCCCGTAATAAATCTCCCCCCGGAGCAGGTGGAATATATTCGCCATTCAAACCCCGTAATAAATTAGTTAACTCATCCGTACTCTGCTCCAATAATTCCTTAATTCTCTCTTCCTCTTCTCCAGGTTGCAAACCTCTCTCCAAACCTCTCTCCTGCAAGGAGAGAGGCTTTAAATTCTCCCCCTTCCCTTGCAGGGAAGGGGGTTGGGGGGTTAGGTTTTTCGTTGACTCTTCCCCAAAATAAGCATCCAAATAAGACTTCATCTCCTCCTGATTTGGTGCTTCCCCCAAAATATGTAACCCAGAAGAAAACAGCCGATTTTCCAAAACCTGCAAATATTCGTACAGCTTTACCAAATAATTATTAAAAGCATCAGCGCTAAACATTCCGATATTTTCGGGAGTGAATTCAATTCCCAACTTTTTAGCTTCCTCAAACGGGCAGTCGGCATCCAAACCAGAATCAACAATCTTTTTACAAATCCCTTCTTTAAGTACATAATTCTTCTGCGGTTCTTCGCGATACTCCGCAATTAAATCTCGGAGTTCAGCCATCAATTTATACAAACCTGCACGTCCGTAAGGAGGTACATTATGAGAAATCAATACCCCATAACCGCGACGCTTCGCCAAAATTGATTCAGAAGGATTATTCGCCGCATAAATATATAGATTTGGCAAATCCCCCAGTAAAATATCAGACCATGAATAACCAGTATTGCCCAAAGGAGAACCCGGCAACCATTCTACAGTACCGTGCATTCCAAAGTGAACCAGCGCATCCGCAGCAAACTCATTTTGCAACCACTTGTAATAAGCAGCATACTGGGGATGCGGCGTTAAATCGCGTTCAAACATCAACCGCATCGGATCGCCTTGAATTCCTAAAGGTGGTTGAACACCTATCCAAACATTGCCGAATTGAATACCGCCAACATGAAACTCATCACCGTAGGTTTTAATACCAGAACCCGTCAGGGATTTCCACTGCTTTTCAACGCGAGTTGTTTGAAGATAACCCAGCCATTTTTCTAAAGTTCTGACATTAACAGTATTTTGAGACGTTGAATTCAAATTCTCTACATTTTCGTCCGCTTCTTTCACCAAACGAATCAACTCTTCCCCATCTTCCGGTAATTCCCCAACGTCGTAACCTTGCTCTTTCAAAGCGTGGAGAAATTTTAATAAGCTGCGCGGTACATTTAATAAAGCAGCAGTACCCGTTGCACCATATCCCGGTGGAAAACCGTAGAGAATAATCGCGATTTTGCGTTCGGAAGCAGGTTTTTGTCTGAGATTAACCCAGCTTTTCACCCTACCAATTAATCTTTGTACCCTTTCCGGAACCAAGTAAATATCTTCTCCCACCAACCCACCGAGAGCAACCGTGTCAATAGCTCCATCCAATTCCGGTAGTGCGTATAAAACTACGCTTTGTAAACCGCCGATACCCTGACGAGTCCAGGAATGAATATCTTGAATTAATAAAGGTGCAGCAACAATATAAGGCACATTCTTAGCACCGAGAATTCCTTTAGCAATATCAACTTGTCTTCCCGCTTCCATAGAACCTGCGGGGCCTCCCACCAAAGGAAAACCGATAGTAGAAACAATTGCATCAACTTTCGCAGCTTCCGGGGAAAGAGAATGAGTTATTTTATTACCTTGTTCGCGTTGTTGAGTTTCGTAATCCGTAGTCATCCAGTCGCGGACAGCAACGTGCCCTTCTACACCGTTAATAAATATCGGTACGGGAATTAACCCAGCTTCTTCAAATGCTTTGATTAATTGCAGAATATAAGGTTGTTTGGTGATGACGTGTTTTCTGTAGAGGAGAATTCCGATTACTTGATTTCGATCAGATCCCCCTAACCCCCCTTGAGAAGCAGGGCTTAAATGTTCTTGTTTATAAGCCAGACTTTTTAAACCTTGGGGACTTTGTTCCCCCCTTTCATAAGGGGGGCTAGTTCTGATCTTCCGTTTCTCATACCACTTCAAATATTCCTTTGGTGACTCAAAATAACCATCATAATCGGGATGAAGCAATCCCATATTCGGTGTTTCTAAAGGTGCGGGAATATCGCCGACTTTTAAATCTAAATATTTTTCTGCTAAAGTCCAAAATAATGAAGCGACATTTTCGCAACCACCAGCATTCCAATAACCGTAAATAATTAACCAGTTGCGTAAATCTTGTACCTTCTGCACTGGTACAAATTTTAATAGTTTGGGGCCAAGTTTCAAAAAGCTAATATAGCCAGCAAGTTTATCTTCTTCCCTTCCGTTGCTGAATTTATCTAAAATAAACTTTACAGGTTTGGGCATTCCTTTGGGTTTATCGCCAATTGCGAATGCACCGATTTTGTTGCAACTCATCAACTCCAAAGCTGACTCAAACACCAAGCGTATGGGAATATTATTTACTCGTTCCCTCAACCACAAAACTTGATCGTAGTCAAATAGCAAGCTACCGAAAAACACATCAGCATCTTGAAGTGCAGTTTCTACCTCAGTTCGTTTGCTGCTGATATCGCGATCGCTAAATACCCGAATATCCAAATCGGAGCAGCCAGATACAGCCATATCAGCGGCTTTGCGATACAAAAGGGTGTTAAAAGATTCAAACCCTGCAATCAAGACGATGCGTTTCATGTTGTAAAACCACTCCAGCTTTTCATTCTACAACTTTAGCGAAGTTAAGCATTCAAAGGGAGTAGGCAGTAGGAATATAGCTGTATTTATTCTACCTAGTACCGCTTCGCGGAAGTAAGAAGTAAGAAGTAAGAAGTTTGATTTTCTAGGCTTTTCAGCTATTTTTAATGGTTGCCTTATTTACGCCGACTTGTACTAGTTAACAATCAAAGCATAATTACTTAAAAATTCAAAGATATTAAGTATTAATTTAAGACTCAAATAAGCAGATATTTTTTAATAAAAAACGTATAAGATTCATTGTAAATACTGATACATAAGATATTGAATTCTAGATAAAGGTTTAGTACTAAGCTTTAAATTAGAGGATAATATAAAACACTAAATAGTAGAAGATTAATTTTAGAATACAAATATAGAAGACAGTCACCTATATGTAATTAAATTCTCTTGACATCTCATATATTCAATGTTTTAAAAGTAATGTTTAATATTTTAGGTAACTATATGAGATTTGGAATTGATATTGGACATAATTGTCCTCCCGACACTGGAGAAAATGGAATAAAATACGAAGACAATTTAACATTGGATGTCGGAAATCGAGTTATAGGTAAATTAAAAGATTTAGGACATCAAGTTGTAAATTGTAAACCAGTAAAATCTTTTAGTGTAGGGAATTCTTTGCGTCAAAGATGCGCGAAAGCAAATGAAAGCAAAGTTGATATTTTTGTTTCCATACATTTTAATACTTTTAACGAATTTGCTAACGGTACCGAAATATTTTCTATTAGCGACACGGGTAAAAAGGTTGCTAAATCGGTATTAGATGAAATTATTAAAATGGGATTTTTTAATCGTGGCGTTAAAAATGGTTCCCATTTATTTGTTTTGAAAAATACAAATATGCCTGCAATTTTCATCGAATGTTGCTTTATTGATTCTGCAAAAGATATGAAGTTATTTAATTCGGAATCAATGGCAAATGCGATTGTTAAAGGTTTGACAGGTAAATTAACTTCTACTCCCGTTATTTCAGTCCCCGATGAAACATCAAATCCTGATGTATCTATAATTAGATTGCAGAAAACTTTGAATCGTCTCAGAATGACCGATTACACCGGCAAACCTTTAGATGAAGATAATGAAATTGGGCCAGCAACAGCATCTGCAATTAGGAAATTTCAAGAAATAGTTGATATTCAACAAACAGGGATTATTGGTAACACTACATGGGCAGCAATCAATCAAGTTTTAGCAAAACCAGTAATTAGAAAAAACCATGCTGCCGGTATAGTGATGAAATATTTACAATACCGTGTAGGTGCCGAAATTGACGGTATATATGGCTTATACACAGAAGATGCAATTCAACAATTTCAAAGAGCAAATGGTTTGTATGCTGATGGAATTGTCGGTAATTTAACTTGGCGTAAGTTGATTGATTAGGAGTTAGTTTTTAGTGGTTAGTTATTAGAAGTCTGGTTTTTTATTTATGTTATGAATATTAAGCTAACAATATTTATGGCTATCTTATATTTGTTAATATCTTGATTTGCGTTTTATGTTGTTTGATGCGGGAGCAAAAGGATGGAGCGTAAGGAATTATTAGAGCTATATGAAAGTGGGCAAAGAGATTTTCGGGGACTTGATTTGGGAAGCCTGGATTTAAACGAAGTTGATTTAAGTTATGCGGATTTCAGCGGTTCCAGAATGAATTCGTTTCTTGATGGAGCAAATTTAGCAGGAGCGAATTTTACTGAGGTTTCCTTGGCTGAAGCTAGTTTTGTGGGTGCTAATCTCTCTAGAGCCATTTTCAAGAAAGCTAATTTATATTTTGCGAAGTTAACAATTGCTAATCTCACCGAAGCTGATTTTGAAGAAAGCTATCCTAACAGGAGCTAATCTAACTGAAGCTAATCTTCAAAGTGCAAATCTGACGAGTGCCAATTTGCGCGATACTAACTTGAGAGAAGCCAACTTAGAAGGAGTCAGTTTTAAAGAAGCTTTTTTCTGCAACACTATCATGCCAGATGGAAGTATTCGGAATGATAACTGTTGAAACTAAATAGTTAACCTATTATTGTTTAAATTCCTAACTCCTAACTCATAAACCGATGTTGGGTTACGGCGCAAAAGTAATTTTCGTAAACCATAAATGATTCGTGCGCCTTTAACCCAACCTACAATAAGCTAAAAACTCCTAACTCCTAACTTCAAACTCTTCATCCCTAACTCTTAACTGATAATTGTTAAAGCTATTCTGCTCGTGTACGTGGTAATTATGTCCTGCTAAAGCCATTGCTAAAAATCCCCACAGCACCATACCAGCAACTTCTAACATTCCGCTGTTACCCGCTAAAGTGGATATCATGGCGATACCAATACCCCGAGATGCAGCCATAAAGGAATCGAAACGACATTCGGTAAATTGAAATACTTGATAAACCAACAGCAGCATTCCACCTAAATAAAATACTGCTCCAAACCAACCTAATGTAAAAAAGCAATCGAGAAATCCGCTGTCAATTACAATTGGTTCTAAAATACCTTGTTCGTTAAGAGTAAATGTATTTCCTACTCCATTCCCGAAACCGTTAGTAAGGGCTTTATTTAAACCTTCTTCGTAAATTTTTTGTCTAACTTGAGCGCTATCATCTTTTTCCAATTCGCCGAAAGTTTCAAAGCGTTGTGTAATCGTTTCAGAAAATGGCTCAATCGTTGTTAAAGGTACAATACACAGCATCATCAGTACAATAACCACAATCAAACGCATTTGAGACTGTGCTTTTAACGAACCAAATAATGTGACTAATCCTATTAGCCAAGCACCCCACAAAGTACGTACCGATGTCAACAAAAATGACAAATAACCCACAGCAGTAGCGGGTATATTCAAGTAATGTGCATGAGTTAACAGTAATAACAAACCAGCCATCATTACAGCTGAAAAAGGCGCGGGAGAAGCCATCGTACTCCATACACGCAATCCCAGAGGCTCCGGATTTCCCATACTCTTAAGTTCAGTTTCTACGAGCCAAAATACATCCCATTCAGGTGCTACTATAAACTGCCAAACTCCATAAGCTCCCATTACTAATACACCCCAAATAAAAGTGCGCTGAAGCACTTGCCGGTACTGAGGATATTCTCGCCATTTGATAAATAAGAAGAAAGCAAAAGTAACGGGAGTCAACCAGGCAAAAACTCCCCGAGCTACAATCATAGGGGAAGTTTTGATTAGTCCGATCAGCGCACCATAGAAAACGCCTAAAAACGCCATTACAAAGGGTAAACCACCTTGTCGTAACGACTTAGGAAGATATATTAATAATGTATGTAAAGTTAATAAAGTTACTAAGAATTGGGATACAAGCATAAAGCGGCTGGGATCAAAACCGCTTCTTAAATCAACTATACGAGTAATGAATGGCGTAACAAACCACAGCCACCATGTAAAACCGATATAAAGAATGGGATATCGCAGATACAAAAAAAGACCTACTGCAAAAGAAACGGCGATATATCCATTTCGGAGGATAGCTGTAGCACCCGAAAATATACATACTGCCGTAAATAATACGAATGCCAGAATCGCCGTCCAACCTAAAGGCGGTTCTAAACCAAAAGAAAATCTTTTTTTAGGAGTTGTGTTTAAAGTATGGTTCACTGCTTCAAATTAGGGAGTAGGGAGTAGGGAGTAGGGAGTAGGGAGTAGGGAGTAGGGAGTAGGGA
>NZ_CAWUDI010000043.1:0-71605 GCF_963920925.1 Calothrix sp. CCY 0018
GATGGAATCTTTGGCGATGCGACTCGTGCCGCAGTGGTTCAGTTTCAAAAGCAGAATGGCATTGCTACAGATGGCATCGTTGGTCCTCAAACTTGGCAAGCCCTTCGAGGTAGCAATACGCCAATTCAACTGACTGATGCAGCCATTCACTACAAGCCGTCGAACTACCCCTATCAAAAAGAGGCATTTGAATGGCTGCAATGGCAACTATCTAGATCAGTGCTAGAGGAATTTGCTCGTCGCTGGCGAAACCTGCGCTAACGCAGCAATCGCCAATCTCAAAGTTATTTAGCCCACGTTCAAATTGCTGACGCTGGGAATGCCCTAAATCATAAGGTTTTTCCCAGCTTTTGTTGCAAAGTTCCATGTTTGATACAGATTTATAAAAATGAACGACGATCGCAGCCACAGTTCCTTACTTGTACCACCTTCAATTCAAGATTTGATGCAAGGTGTGCTGAGTGCCAAGGTTGTGCTGGTGATGTACGGAGACTATCAAGACTCCAGAAGTGCGGACGTTTACAAGCTGATTCAAGTAATCAAACGAGAGCTTAGTGCTTCTTTGGGAGAGGATTATTTATGCTTTATCTTCCGTCATTTTCCGCAAATACAGATTCATCCTCATGCTCAACGGGTAGCCCAAGCCGCTGAAGCCGCCGCTGTCCAAGGACAGTTTTGGTCAATGCACGACACTTTATTTGCTCATCAGCAAAAGTTAGAGAACGGTTATCTTGTAGAGTACGCCAACAATTTAGGGCTTGATATTCCTCAGTTTCTCAAAGACTTGTCTAAACAAGTGCATATTAATCGTATCAATGAAGACATCGAAACCGGAATACACAGTGGAGTAACAACAGCCCCAGCCCTGTTTATCAATGGAAATCGATATATCGGACGCTGGAAGACGATAGAGCTGATGACTGCTATTGTTGCTGCAAGTCACTAAGTTCTATTCATAACTGGTCAACCATTAGTAATTGATGGCGAATATAGAGTGATTTAATCAAGCCTTATGAATGAGCGACTTGTAAAGTGCCCCCGACGAAGCTAGCTGACTTTAGCAAGCACGCCGTTGAAGCAATTCGATCTGAACTATTTCTATGTCACATTTACTAGTACAAAGCAGGAATAATTCTGAGCATGAAGGTACATCTCAGACTGATTCTCTTCATGACTCCTCGGTGAATCATGCCCTGATTGCGATCGCGCAAGAAGTTGCTAAGTTGTTGAAACAAGCTTATCCGGTACAAGTTGACGAAATGGATCGCGTCGAATTAATAGAGGAGAAGAGTTCTACCCAATGATCGAGCGCTGAGTTGGCAAGGTCTTTCTAATGAGAGAAGTATCGATCGTAGACATCGCCTACAAGTCGGTTTCTCCAGTCAAAGCTATCTGACCCAACAGCTTAAGCGCCTCATTGGAATGACTCCAAAACAGATTCGCTAACTTCCAGGCACTACATACACGCATAAGTCAAGGAGACAAAGATGAGGATCAACACAACCAAAGGAAAGCAGGGAATCGGAACGTAGAGCGAACTTTGGCATCTGCCGGTGCGGGTTGGGAGCATGTTGTCCACGTCAATTCTTACCATGTTGGCGGGTTGCCCCCTGAAGTTAACGATGTGATGGTCAGGCTATTTCGTCATTATATGCCCAACCATGCTCCTATTTGGACACAGGTAGGCGTCGCGGCTCTTGGACTTCCAACGATGCGGATTGAAATCCGTTTTACTGCAATTGTTCCGTGAGTTTTGCACAAGCGGCAACGGGGTGATTCGGCAGCTACGCTGAGGTGAAGGACGCGCCAACAGAGAAACCGCTCTCGCTCCGTGAAAGCATCCACTTAAATAAAGGAGAGATTCAGATGTCAGAGAACAATAAAGCAATTTTAGAAGCGGCAAACGCGGCGAACGCTGCAGGCAACTATGAAGGATTCTTGTCATTCTGCACCGACGACACGAAATGGACGTTCGTAGGGGACAAGACCCTTAACGGAAAAGAAGCTGTTCGCCAATATATGGCAGAGACATACATAGAGCCGCCAAAGTTTACGGTCGCCAACTTAATCGCTGAGGATGATTTTGTTACGGCACTCGGCGACATCACAATGAAGGACGCAGACGGGAAGGCGGCTCATTACTCGTACTGCGATGTCTGGCGCTTTCGCGGCGACAAGATTGTCGAATTAAAGGCTTTCGTCATCAAAGCCGAGGTTAAGGATGAAGCCAGCCAAGAAACTCTAGAAGTGAATCACCATGTCTAAAGGGTTTTCCCACTACTCACAATCGGTGCTGCTGATAATCCCCATATTCCTGGCGATCGCCTACAAGGTGTTCAAACGCGACGAGGCATCCGAACCCATTTCCCAAAGTGATCGGATTGGTCGTCGCTAATCTCGTCAGTTCGTTACTGAAGGTCAATATTGATTGAAACAGGAGAAACAGAATGATACTGCAAGATAAAGTGGCTTTAGTGACTGGTGGTACAACGGGTATTGGCAGAGCAACAGTGATCGCATTCGGTGCTGCTGGAGCAAAGGTAGTATTCTCAGGCAGACGCGATGTAGAAGGTGAAAAAACTGCCAAACTGATTCGTGAAACAGGCGCTGAATGCTTATACGTCCATTGAAACAAGTTCACTAACATCACAAGAATCTGACAAATCATTTAAGAATCTGAAAGCAGTCAAGCATTGGAACTCAAGACACTTTAGATAGATAGAACCAGGAGTATTTAATCATGGTCAAAGAGCAAACTGTAGACGGACAAGCAAATTTACAAGCAACTACCAATTTGACACCAGCCCAGGAGTCTTTGCAAGCACTTTGGGATGAGCATCTGCGACACGAGTTTGGCACTCACAACACTGAAGATGCCCTCGCCACGATGGTTGAGGATGCTTACGTCAACCACATTCCGGTAATGACTGGGGGAGTAGGGAAACCAGCACTGCGCGAGTTTTATTCCAAATACTTCATTCCACAAATACCGCCCGACATGGAGTTGATTCCGCTCTCGCGCACAATCGGGACCGATCGGCTCGTCGATGAAATGGTGGGTAAGTTCACTCATACGGTTCGGATGGACTGGATGCTACCCGGCATTGCTCCGACAGGGAAACGGGTTGAAGTGCCAGTGGTAGTGATTGTCCAGTTCCGTGACGGCAAGCTAGCCCATGAGCACCTCTACTGGGATCAGGCGAGTGTATTGATTCAACTTGGCTTGCTTGATCCTGGTACGCTGCCCGTTGTAGGGGTTGACAGTGCGCGCAAGGTACTTGATCCGAGCTTGCCCTCAAACGCACTGATCGATCATGCCAGCGATCTCGACTAAGTGTAGGAGCCAGCAAATATCAATGCCTAAACCCGCCATTTTGCAACCAGAATCGCAACTCGCCTGACCCAGCTACGTTCTATACCCGTGGTGAAAAAGGCTATCTGGATTATCCAGCCCTAGCAAAAGTTTAGAAACTTAGAAAACGAAATAACTCACATGAAAGTTTTGATTGTTCTTGCACACCCAGAGTCGAAAAGCTTTAACGGAGCAATGTTTCAGACAGCAATTGACACGTTCAAAGAATCTGGGCATGATGTTCAATATTCAGATCTCCATACCATGAGATTTGACCCTGCATCTGATCGCCGCAACTTTACGTCTGTCAAAGATCCTGACTACTTTAAGCAGCAACTTGAAGAGATGTATGCAATTGAAGTTGGAGGATTCATTCCAGAAATTGAAGCTGAGATCCAAAAACTGGAATGGTGCGATCTGATGATTTGGCAATTCCCTTTGTGGTGGTTCAGTGTCCCTGCAATTTTGAAGGGGTGGGTCGATCGCGTCTTTGTTATGGGGCGTGTTTACGGTAATGGACATATTTATGAAACGGGCAGATTTCGAGGTAAGCAAGCAATGCTCTCGTTGACCACAGGTAGCACAGAAGAGGACTATCTTGCAGGCGGTTATAACGGTGATATCCATGCTATTCTGCGCCCAATTCAGCGAGGGATGCTGCAATTCGTTGGTTTTGACGTTCTTGCTCCGCAGATTGTTTATGCCCCCGTTCGCCAAACAGATGCAGTTCGTCAACGTGTCTTGAATGATTTTTCGCAACGATTGCGAACCATTGAACGTGAGTTGCCGATCGCCGTAGGTCAGTATTGATCGGCATGGAACTGGTGGGACTGAATTTATGGGGCACGCAGCCAGGATCGTACTCATCCTGGTTGTAGGAGGCGCTTCTTATTGCTGGCTCCTACACGTATTGCTCATTGAGTTTTTGACAAAGTGACACAGCCATTCACAACAAGAGGTAACTATCATGATGCTGAAAGACAAGATTGCTTTGGTGACTGGCGGAACATCGGGCATCGGTCGAGCAACCGCGATCGCTTTCGGTGCTGCTGGAGCAAAGGTAGTATTCTCCGGTAGACGCGACGCAGAAGGAGAAAAAACTGCCAAACTGATTCGCGAAACAGGTGCTGAATGCTTATACGTTCATTCAGATGCCTCGAATGAGGAAGACATCAAAGCATTAGTGCAAAAGACCGTCGCAACCTACGGGCAACTCGACTGTGCCTTCAATAATGCAGGCGTTGAAGGCTCTTTTAAGCCTCTGCATGAACAATCAATTGAAGATTTTGACAACCTGATGGCAATCAATGTTCGGGGGCTGTTTTTGTGCATGAAGTACGAAATTCAGCAAATGCTGTCTCAAAGATCTGGTGTGATCGTGAACAATTCGTCAACGAGTGGTCTCGTTGCGTTTCCGGGGACTTCTTCTTACGTTGCCAGCAAACATGCAGTAATGGGGCTGACGCGAGCGGCGGCGCTGGACTATGCCAAGCAAGGCATCCGGGTTAATGCGGTGAATCCTGGAGTCACTGCAACTGAACTGCTCGATCGCGCCTCTAGGCAACTGGGTATCACAGCGGATGATTTAGACTCTTTGGTTCCAATGGGTCGGCTCGGTCAGGCAACGGAAATTGCTCAAGCGGTTGTGTTTCTCTGCTCTGATGCTGCCAGCTATATTACGGGGCAACCCTTAGTGATCGATGGTGGATTTACAGCAGGCTAAATCGCGATCTGCCTTGGCAGATATCTTTTTGCGATCGCAGTTCTGAATAGGTGGTTTCTAAGCAATTTGCTGGAATGACCTCGACACAGATTCACTATCGCTGAAAGAAACACCGTCAGAATCTGAAAGCAACTGAGTGTTGGAAGTCATCACACTCAGGTAAATGCAACTGGTTTCATAGCAAGAGGTAGAAATCATGATACTTGAAAATAAGGTGGCTTTAGGACAGGTACTTTTTGCCGGAGGATCGGGCTTCGTGGGGCGCACTGCCGTCAAGTGGTTCCGCGAGAGGCACCCCAGCATTCCAGTGCTCGTCGGAGGCCGGAACCTGCAATCGGCAGGTGAAGTCGCCCAGGAGGTGGGCGCTGCCGAAGCGGTTGCCATAGATCTCGATAAGCCCCACTTGGGTCTCGGTGATGATGTCTCGGTAGCTGCTGTGGTCATGTTGGCTCCCGAAACCGGACTCAAAGGACTGAACTACGCGCAGGACTTGGGCATCCCTTACCTGAACATCAACGTTGCCCTCACCGAAATCGGACCTGAGTTGGCGATGTTCGCGCATCGTGCGACCGCAGCACCCGTCGTGCTCGCCAGTCACTGGATGGCTGGTGCGGCTGTGTTTCTGGCACTCAACAGTGTCAAAGACTTCGAGGTCATCCAATCGATCCGGATCGGAGCAATCCTCGACGAGAATGATCCAGCAGGTCCAGCGTCGCTTGAAGATATGGAGCGGGTACACGGGGCTGCTCCCGCCGCAATGGTATTCGAGGGTGGGCGGCGCGTATGGCTGTCCGGCGACGCAGCAAAGGGCAAGATCGAATCAATTGACGGTCGCTCACTTGATGCCACCGCATTTTCCACGTTCGATCTCGCTAGCCTCCATGCTGCCACTGGGGCACCGAATGTACGTTTCGACCTAGTGACTGACGAATCATCCAGTCGCCACCGGGGCGGTGAGGCCGCGACCGAGATCGTCGTCGAAATTGAGGGCGAAGCCGATGGTCGAACGCAGCGTTCGCGATCAATGCTGGAGTTCAAGCATGGCGCAGCCTCACTAACGGGTCTGAGCGTCGTTCTTTCTCTCGTATCGGTATTGGGATTGAACGACCGCGCTCTTGCCCGCCCTGGTCTTTACCTACCCGAACTGCTCTCGGATACCGAATGGTTTTTGAATGAACTCCGCAGTGCGGGAGCGATTATCTACGAAGACTCTAAGTCAACTCTACAGTTTTAAGGTGGTGGAAAAATGGTTCAGTGCAAAGATTTTGCGCCTCGAATTACTGAATGGGGACTCTTTGGCGGAGCTTCCAATTATGAATCCTTCTCTGAGGTTGTGAGTGCTGTCAATCAGTGGATCGAAAGTACAACGATACAGGTGATCAATGTTGAAACTGTTGTTTTACCCGATTGGGTAGGAGGCACAAGTAATGGTGATTATGGAGTGACGGTCAGCAATAGTTGCCACCAGTGATGATTGGTCAGGGTATTACAATCAATTACTTTCAATGGGTGTATTTGTTACAGAAAAGGAGAAGAAAAAATGAAACGATTTACCTTGTTTACTTTCCTGTATCTGGCGCTCGGAGTTTGTCTGACGGCGATCGCGCTTGGATACCCAAACCTGCCTTCGGGTCTTCAAATCAGCCTGTTCGCCAGTGCAGGAGCGTCCTACCTTGTTTGTCTCTTCAGTACCTTCCCTTTTTGGCGGGAGGCGACGCTCCGCTTCTATCGCAGACGGAATTCAGCAATCCTTATACCCTGGTTGGGGATTGGAGTGAACATTATTGTGACGATCTGGGAGCTTCAGAGTCAGAACTGGACAATGAAAGCCATTTTACAAGCGTTTTCGCGGCTATTACCCGTCTTAATACTTGCAGAACTCATTGTGATTACGTGGCGAGTGAATTCTGAACATTAATGTTTCAATCGGACGATGCCGAAACGAACTCGTTCTTCACCATAAGAATCTGGAAGAAATCAAGCATTAGAACTTAGTACACTCCAGATCAACACGAGATTAATGCTGAGGTAAGCACAGGACTTCAGCCTCATGCCTTTCAAAGGTCAATACATTAGAACTTTTCAACACAGAAGAACTTTTCAACACAGAGGGATGAATATGAAAACTTGGATTTTGATGCTGCTAATTTTAGCAAGCGTGAGCTTGTTCGGGTGCGACGATAGCAAATCGAAAGAGCGATTGAATAGCACGATGAACAGTTGGATTGGTCGGGATATCAATGAGTTTGTTCGCAAATATGGTACACCCACGACGACACTCACGTTACCCAATGGGAACACAATCTATTCTTACAGAACGGATCGAGAACGGGCGTTTAAGCAGCCAATCCATGTGAATGAGTCTGAGAACCGTCGAGGCGATAAAACTACGCTGATTACCGGAGGCAACACGATTGTTGATCGTGATTTCTGTGAGATCGATGTCGAGTTCGATCGCTCCAGAGAGAGTCAATCCTGGCGCTATGACGGCGATTCTGCCAAACTTTGCAACATTAAAAGCCTGCCGAAAACGCTCCAGAAGCAACTACAAAAGGACGGCATTCTTCCCTAGAAGGAATTTAACAAAAATAAGTTGGACAGTCTTTATGGGATTTCTGTATGTCAAATAGCTTATTTGTATGGGCGCAGCCGCCTTGAGCAGATGCAAAGACTGTCCAAGTTATTACTACTAAGATGCGAAGCTACCACAAAAATGTAGTCAAACCATTTCAGACGATAAAGGAGAAAGCAATGTCATTCGCAAAAAGGATTCAAAAGATACCGATGCGCCGCGCCGCCCTTTTCGCGATCGCGCTCCTCTTTACCACCCATTTCGCCTCCGCCTGCTCGGAGTCTACAACAATGATACCTACTACAATCACCTATCCTGAAACCAAGCGAGTTGATGTCGTCGAGCAACACTTTGGGCAGGCGATCGCCGACCCCTATCGCTGGCTGGAAAACGATGTCCGCAACGACAGGTCAGTTGCCGCCTGGGTCGAATCACAGAACAAAGTTACCAACGCTTATCTCAATACGCTGCCCGGTCGAGATATCTTCAAGAACCGACTGAAACAGTTGTACAATTATGAGCGGTTCAGCATTCCGGTCAAAAAGGGGGGGCGGTATTTTTACCTCCATAATTCCGGACTTCAGAACCAGCAGGTTCTCTATGTCCGCGACAGCGTGGATAGCGCAGGGCGCGTGCTGATCGATCCCAACAGTTGGGCAGAGGACGGGGCGACTGCGCTTGCTGAATGGTCAGCTTCTAATGATGGCAAGCGCGTGGCTTATGCGGTGCAGGATGGCGGTACCGACTGGCGCACGATTCGGGTACTGGACGTGAACACGGGCAAGGTACTCGACGATCAGGTAAAATGGGCGAGATTCACCAGCATCGCATGGACGAAGGACGGATCTGGCTTTTTCTACGCCCGTTACCCGGAGCCGAAGCAGGGCACCGAATCGCAAGCGAGCGTAGCCAACCATGCCGTCTATTTTCATGCGATCGACACCCCCCAGGCGCAAGATCGGCTGGTCTATGCAACCCCAGATCAGCCGAATATGCTGCATACCTTGAGCATCACCGAAGACGGGCGTTACGTCGCGATCGCTTCCACGCCCGTTTCAATCGGCAACACACTGACCGTGGTGGATCTCCAGAGCGCCGACTGGAAACCCCGCAAGCTGGTCGATAATCTTGATAATTCATGGGTGGTCATCGGCAATGTGGAGACAAAGTTCTTCCTCATGACTAGCCAGGACGCGCCGCGCCTCAAGGTCGTGACGATGGACATCGCTGCCGACCCAGTGATCAAGGATGTGGTGCCGGAGCAGGATTCGGTTCTGCTCAATGCGTCGCTGGTTGCTGGACGGTTGCTGATCTCTTATCTGGCTGACGTGAAAACGCAAGTTCGACGCTACATGCTCGATGGCAAGGCTGATGGTGTGGTGAAGCTGCCCGGTATCGGCACCGCTGGCGGTTTTAAGGGCAAACAGGACGACTCAGAAACCTTCTTCGTCTTCACCAGCTTCAACACTCCGGGCGTAATCTATCGATATGATGTCGCCAGCAACACGGCGCGGGTGTGGGCACAACCCAAGGTAGCCATCGATCTCAACTCGATCGCGATCGAACAGCGGTTCTACACGTCGAAGGATGGCACCCGTGTCCCAATGTTTGTCATCCGACGCAAGGATGTGACCCGTCCGGCACCAACCCTGCTCTATGCCTATGGGGGATATGGAATTCCCCTGGTTCCCGCTTTCTCGCCGGAGCATTTGGGATGGGTCCAACAGGGCGGGGTGTACGCGGTTGCGAATATTCGCGGCGGCTCCGAATATGGCAAGGCATGGCACGAAGCGGGTCGTCGTCAGAACAAGCAGAACGTTTTCGACGATTTCATCGCAGCGAGCGAGTATCTGAAGGCGCAGGGAATCACGCCCCAAGACGGCTTGGCAATTCAGGGCGGATCGAATGGCGGACTCCTGATCGGCGCAGTGGTCAATCAGCGACCGGATTTGTTCGCCGCCGCGCTGCCCCAGGTTGGTGTTATGGACATGCTCCGATTCGACCAGTTTACGAGCGGAAAAACATGGGTCGACGAGTTTGGGTCTCCAGCACGGGAAGCAGATTTCCGGAACCTCTTGAACTATTCGCCGTATCACAACATCCAGTCCGGCAAGGACTATCCCGCAATCCTTGCCACCACTGCCGACACCGACAATCGCGTGGTGCCGAGTCATACCTTCAAATATGTCGCTGCGCTCCAGGCAGCGGAGATTGGTAATAAACCGCACCTTGCCCGCATTGAGACGCGGGCGGGACATGGAGCAGGCAAGCCCACCGACAAGATCATTGAGGAAACGGCGGATATGTGGGCTTTTGCGGCTCATTGGACAGGGCTGGATGTTGGGAATAGGAAATGATCGGAGCACGGCAGCAGAACACCCCGATAAACGGATATGAAGCAACGCAGGATATCAACATGCTGTATGAAAATAGATGTCACAAAAGCTCTCAGGAAGAGTTGCGCCAGTGACAGGCGCAACTTTAGGAATTGGTAGAGCAACAGCGATCGCGCTCGGTGCTGCTGGAGCAAAAGTCGTGTTCTCCGGTAGACGCGACGCAGAAGGTGAAAAAACTGCCAAACTGATTCGTGAAACGCTTATACCTCCATTGAAACAAGTTCACTAACATCACAAGAATCTGACAAATCATTTTAAGAATCTCGAAGCAGTCAAGCATTGGAACTCAAGACACTTTAGCATACATAGAACCAGGAGTATTTAATCATGGTCAAAGAGCAAACTGTAGACGGACAAGCAAATTTACAAGCAACTACCAATTTGACACCAGCCCAGGAGGCTTTGCAAGCACTTTGGGAAGAGCATTTACAGTACGAGTTTGGCACTCACAGTACTGAAGATGCCCTCGCTACGATGGTTGAAGATGCTTACGTTAACCACATCCCGGTAATGACTGGGGGAGTTGGGAAACCAGCACTGCGCGAGTTTTATTCCAAATACTTCATTCCACAGATGCCGCCCGCCGGACATGGAGTTGACCCGAATCTCGCGCACGATCGGGACAGATCGACTCGTGGATGAAATGGTGGCTAAGTTCACTCATACTGTTTGGATGGAATGGATATTACCCGGCGTTGTTCCCACCGGAAAACGGGTGGAAGTGCCAGTAGTAACGATCGTCCAGTTCCGTGATGGCAAACTAGCCCACGAACACATTTACTGGGATCAGGCAAGTGTATTGGTTCAAGTCGGCTTGCTCGATCCGGGTACACTTCCCGTCGTGGGCGTTGACAGTGCGCGTAAGGCTCTCGATCCCAACTTACCTTCAAACACACTAATCGAGCGCGACTAAGTGTAGGAGCCAGCAAACATCAATACCCAAACCCCCCACTTTGCAACCAGGATCGTTACTCATCCTGGTTATAGATCGAGGCGCTTCTTGTTGCTGGCTCCTACACGTATTGCTGCCCATTGAGTTTTTGACGCAAGTAACATAACCATTCACAACAAGAGGTAACTATCATGATGCTTAAAGACAAGGTTGCTTTAGTGACGGGAGGGACATCGGGCATTGGTAGAGCTACTGCGATCGCTTATGCCCAACAACAAGCAAAGGTGGTGGTGGTGGGTCGTCGAATGGATGAAGGTGAAGAAACTGTTCGATTGATCAAGGAAGCTGGCGGAGAGGCGATTTTTGTGCAAGCAGATGTCACAAAAGAAGCCGATGTTAAAGCAATGGTTGATAAAGCGGTTGGCGTTTTTGGTCGGTTAGATATTGCATTTAACAATGCAGGAACGTTCGGCGAAAATCCCTCATTGATTGAGCAAACAGAAGCGGAATACGATCGCACTATGAACGTCAATATCAAAGGCGTTTGGTTGTCGATGAAGTATGAAATAGCTCAGATGTTGAAACAGGGAAGTGGTTCAATCGTCAATATGGCATCTGCGGTTGGAGTCGTTGCACTTCCTAACATACTCCTCTACACCGCGAGTAAACATGCGGTAGTAGGCTTAACAAAAGCTGCTGCACTCCAATATGCCAAAGCGGGTATTCGCATTAATGGCGTTGCACCAGGGTCAATCCAAACAGATATGTTTGAAGCCGCTACAGATGAAGCCAAAGCTTACTTGGCAGGACTTCACCCGATCGGACGGGTTGGAACAGCTCTTGAAGTTGCAAATGCAGTCCTGTTTTTATCATCTGACATGGCATCGTTCGTAACAGGTGAAACATTGCTGGTAGATGGCGGGTATGTAGCGCAGTAGTCGATCGGCAGTGCGAAACATTACGACCAAGTAGCAATCAACACCCATATGAATCCCGCAGATGCAGACTGGGAGCGAGGAAACTTTTTTGGTGTGCTACAAGGCTGATATACTAAACGGTAACTACCTTACCAAATCGTGCTGACTTGCGAAGTTAGGGAGAACTTACCTACTCTCAGTGGTATTGAAACCCCGTCACTGTTTATTCTAAATCAAGGAGAGTTGGCACAGATGGAATCTATGAAAGCAGCCGTATTAACTGCGTTTGGTGATGCTGATAAGTTTGAGATTCAAACTGTTCCCACACCAACACTGAAGGCGAATCAGGTGTTAGTCAGAGTTTGTGCAACCTCGATTAACCCAATCGACTACCAAACTCGTCGTGGTGATTACAAGGAACTGGTTCGATTACCCGCCATCCTTGGAGTCGATGTTTCAGGGGTGATTGAGGCAATTGGCGAAGCTGTGACTGATTTCAAGGTGGGAGACAACGTGTATTACTCGCCGCAAATTTTTGGAGAATCCGGTAGCTACGCTCAGTATCATGTGGCTGATGCAACGATTGTTGCATTGAAGCCTGCAAATCTATCGCACATTGAAGCAGCTTCTTTTCCGCTTGCAGGCGGAACTGCTTGGGATTGTCTAGTGACTAGGGGCAATCTACAAGTTGGTGAAACAGTTCTCATCCATGCGGGTGCGGGTGGAGTGGGTTCGATCGCAGTTCAACTCGCCAAAGCGATAGGGGCATACGTTTTTGCGACGTGTAGTTCTAGAAACCGAGATTTCGTGACAGAACTGGGCGCAGATCGAGTGATTGATTACAAAAATGAAGATTACGTAGAAGTCATTCGTCAAGAAACAAATGGACTGGGTGTGGATTTAGTTCTAGATACGATCGGCGGAGAAACAATTCAGCGTAGTCTAGAAATCATTCGTTCCTTTGGTAGGCTTACAAGCATCGTAGACATTGCAATACCGCAATCGCTTCTTAAAGCATGGGGCAAGAATCTGACGATTCATTTTGTTTTGTCACCCCAGTACCGAGCAAAATTAGAGGCTTTGACAAAACTCATCGAGCGTCATCAGCTTCGCCCAGTGATTGATTCAGTATTTTCTTGGGATCAGGTCGTTCTGGCACATCAGCGTCTAGAGCAGGGAGGAACACCGGGCAAAATTGTGCTGAAGTTTACAGAAAATTAGACCAGCTTTACGGCGTTGGTAATTGCTAAACGGATCGGAGTTTGATTGTGTGCTGAAGGTCAATGTTGATTGGAACAGGAGAAACAGGATGATACTGCAAGATAAAGGGCTTTAGTTACTGGAGGAACAGCGGGCATTGGTAGAGCAACGGCGATCGCTTATGCCCAACAACAAGCAAAGGTGGTGGTGGTTGGTCGTCGAATGGATGAAGGTGAAGAAACTGTCGTGGATTGACAAGTTGGACTTGAAGCGGTTTTACTCGCTGTCCATTCCCAAAAGTTACCTCTACTGTACAGAAGACACTAGTAGGAAAGTGGGGTTTTAAAGCCTCCCATGAGTGGGGGAGAGGTTTGTATACAGTTCTTTTTTCTTTTTCGGAGATGTCTATGATAGTCTGTCATTGGTGCATTACGGCGATTTTTATTGATTTCAACAATCAAATCCTGATGTCGCCGTAATACATCCAACCATCAGATTCATTTTCTAAACATTGCTCTTACGACGGTTGCGTTTCAAGTATGCGTTCGTCTATTGTGCCGTCTATACACCAATCGATGTTTTTTTTTATCGTCAAGTTGATCTTTTTTGCTTGTGCTGCATACCATTCTAAAATATAGGCTTGTCTAACCAAGCGGATTGCGATCGCCTTAAATAATTCCTCTTCGGTACAGGAGTCGCTAATACAGTCATCCGCTCCAATTTCCATTGCTTTGCGAATGTCGGCTAGTAATGGTTTATTAATAACACAAATCAGCGGGATAATAGCTGTATTGGCATTTTCACGCAATATTTTTATAATGCCGCAAGAATCAAGCTCCGAAGCGATAATATGGCAGATGATTAAATCGGGTAGTTCCGATTGTGCCTTATGTTTGTCTATAAGAGCTTTTCCTGCCACTATCACATCAAACCCTTTTGTCTGCAAGCATTTGAAAAATTTATTACTATTTTGTAATTCCGAACCAATCAATAAAATTTTAGTCATTAGTATGTTTAACTTTTCTTGGCTGATTAGCAGTGATTTTTTTTAGCGGTACTCCGCATGTAATGTCAAATCCATTGATCTCTTCCGAGCGGCTTTGTACTATTTACCATATGGGTGAAACTTTCGCGAGATTATGCAGTTTTAGTTACTTTACTTCAATTTTAAACGTAAATAATCGAGCCTTTGTAAAGCGTTGGTTTCTCTAAGTTTAGTAAGAGGAAGCTTTATCTGGCTAATTATGACCTTAATAGTAAGTAACATTACATTCGGCAAATACAAATAATAATTTTTCAATAAAATCAATTATAATGCCCGTGATGCCCACCTTTAATGTTTTAAATACTGAAAACTTAAGGCTTTGGATAAGTTTTATTAATGGTGAGCATTAGAAAGTTAATTATTTTCATATTTTGGATCATTCTTCACAAGCCCTTATAAACCGAGCTTCTGATACTAGTGCATTCTAATTCACATCTTGCACCAGTGGCTCTATTCTCGGTTTATTGTTGGTTAGACAACACAAGGGAATAATCTTTTCACGAATAGAAACCGGGTTTTTGATAGCGGTGGAAATGTAAATTATATGTAAATTATGAACATTTCGTTAAAAACTGCATAACTTGATTAAGCTGACTCCTATATAAATTAGTAGCCACACTTTAAACATGAGGTAACACTGATTATGAAGTATCAACAGAATCCTTTTTCTAATTTATCGTCAAAGTTAGCTAGTTTACCTGGGTTTATATATTTTCTTAAGGAAGAGGTAACAAATATTCAAGCTTTAGAAGAACCTGTAACTGATACATTTGTAGATGAAAATGAATATATCCATATCAGTGATTGGGTTGAACCATCAGTGTACTTTACAATATTTTGTCCCCACCAATGGAGGTAATAGGTAATAGGTAATAGGGAGTAGGTGAAAATTAATAAATAAATGTGTATTTTATGACTTTTTGAAGGCTCACAGAAATGCGCCCTAACCTCAGCAGTTAATAAATCTTACTATAAAAAGATAATTATGGTTTATTACTAATAAATAAGTGGATTAAGTAAGTCGGCGCAAATAAATTAAACTATGTAACAGAATATTCAGGAGTCTCAAAGTCTTTCCCCTACTCCCTACTCCCTACTCCTTCTTTTAAAATATGCAATATAAAAGATGGCTTTCAAAAATAAATTTATTTATTCTAGCAGCGACATTAACTTTGATTTGGCAGTTAATTTTAATTCCCGTATTTCCGAAAGCTGATGCTCAAGATATTTATCATCTAGGTTATCGAGTTAAAATTAGTCGAAATAACCATTATCCAGTTAATCCAGACAGATTATTGGAAAAAGGTAAAAGACTTTACGAACAACAAAGGTTTTCAGAAGCGATATCCGTTTTAGAGCAAGCAGCACATATTTTTCAAAATCAAAATAATTCAATTAAACAGGCGATCGCACTTAGCAATATTTCCAACTCTTACAAGCAAATCGGAGAATATCAGCAAGCTTTAAGCTACATCGTGCAAAGCCGTCAATTGTTAGAAAAGCAATCAAATATTGATGACGACAAGGAAATATTAAAAGTGTTTGCTCAAGTTTTAGATATTCAAGCTAACTTACAGTTAACGTTAGGAAAACCGGCTTGGGCATTGGAAAACTGGAAAAAAGCTACTGCTATCTACAAACAGGCTAATTTAGATCATCTAAAAAATCGTAGTTTAATCAATCAAAGCCTCGCATTACAAGCTTTAGGACGTTATCAGCTAGCTTTTAAGATTTTAGAACAAGTTGTGCCGGAATTAAATAAGCAACCAGCCTCCATTCTTAAAGTAACAGCATTACGGAATTATGGTGATGTTCAACTATATTTGGGGGAAATAGACGCTTCTTTAAAAACTTTACAGCAAAGCTATGAAATCGCTCAACAAATTAAATCTAATTCTCAAATAGCTCAAACTTTGCTGAGTTTAGGTAACGCTCAACGTGGAAAGGGAAATAAAAATCTAGGCTTATCGGCTTTACAAAATGCAACAATATTCGATAAAACTGCGCCGTTAGTTTATGTTGGTAAACCGATATCTCAAGAGGCAAGAAAATTATATCGGCAAGCCGTACAAACCTATGAGAAAACTGTATTCTTATCGACATCACCTGCAATCAAAGTTAAAGCGCAATTAAATAAATTTAGTCTATTAATAGAGCTTGAGGAATTTTCCAAAGCTGACGAATTATTCTCTCAGCTACAATCGGCTATCAATAAATTGCCCGTATCTAGCACATCAGTTAAGGCTCGGATTAATTTAGCACAAAATCTATTATTATTAAAACAAGTTAGCTCTAGCAATGCGCCGGAGTGGGAAAATATAGCCCAAACTTTAGCTTTCTCGATTAAACAAGCGGAGATTTTGGAGGATACAAGGCTACAATCTTATGCAACGGGTATTCTTGGTAGCGTATATTTACAAACCCAGAATTTGCATGACGCTGAGAAACTAACTAAAAAAGCTGTTGACTTAGCCTTGAGAATAGAAGCTAAAGATATTGCTTATCTTTGGCAATGGCAGTTAGGATATATATTTAAACTTGAGGAAAATAACGAGCAAGCAATAGGATATTATTCTCAAGCAGTAGATAACTTGAATGATTTGCGTGGTGATTTGCTCGTATTAAATTCAGATATACAATATTCATTTCGAGATAAAGTAGAACCAGTTTATAGACAATTAGTTGATTTACTTTTACAATCAACATTATATCAGAATGTTAGTCAAAAAACCTTAAGTCAAAAAAACTTAAATCAAAACAAGTTAAAAAAAGCCCGCGATGTCATTGAAGCTCTACAATTAAGAGAAATAGAAAATTACTTTCAAGAAGTTTGTTTACAGGCTAAACCTGAAATTATTGATACGGTAGTCGATAAAACCGATACCACAGCAGCAGTTATTTACCCGATTATTTTACAAAACCGCCTAGAAATAATTCTCAAACTCCCCAATCAAAATAAATTTAATCGTTACACTACTTTTATCAAAACAAATCAACTTGAAAATACCTTAGAAAAATTACAATATAGCCTCAGACAACCAGAACAAATTAACCAGGTAAACAAAATATCTGGAGAAATATATAGTTGGTTAATTCAACCATTAGAAGCCGATTTACAACAAAATAAAATAGAAACATTGGTATTTGTCTTAGATGGAAACTTAAGAAATATTCCAATGGCGGTACTTTATGATAGTAAAGCGCAAGAAAAACAGCGAAAATATTTAATCGAAAAATATGCCATTGTTTTAACTCCAGGTTTGCAAATGCTGGAGCCAAAACCGTTACAAAGAAAAAAAATAAATATTCTGATGGCTGGAGTTACCGAAAAGCAATTAATTAATAATCAAGAATTTTTACCTCTGAGTAACGTAGAGCTTGAGTTAAATACAATTCAATCGCAAATACCCAATAGCAAAAAATTATTAAATCAATCCTTCACCGATGTAAACTTAGAAAAGCAAATTGATTCAGCCAAATATACGATAGTTCATATTGCTACCCACGGTAATTTTAGTTCAAACTTAGAAGAAACCTATATTTTGACATGGAATAAATTATTAAAAATTGAAGAGTTCGATAAATTATTTCAAATTAATAAAAATGCAGACTCTCAAGCTATTGAACTATTAGTACTTAGTGCTTGCGAAACCGCTCATGGAGATAAAAGAGCAACTTTAGGGCTTTCTGGAATTGCCATTCGTGCGGGTGCAAGAAGTACTTTAGCTAGCTTATGGGCTGTTGAAGATGAATCTACTTCTCGATTGATGAGTCAATTTTACCAAGAATTACAGCAGAATAAATTGAACAAAGGCAAAGCTTTACAACAAGCTCAAATTAAACTTTTAAAGAATAGCGAACCACCATTAATTTGGGCACCTTACGTATTAATTGGAAATTGGCTTTGAGAGTTATCAATTATCAATTATCAATTATCATTTGTTCACCGTTCATCTAAAATCCAAAATAAGCTTAATTTCGGCATTCCCGACTAAGTATGCGTCGGCCATTTGTTAAACGATAAATACCAGATGGTTCGACAATGCGATCGCCCATTTTCCATCTCGGATTTGGTTTTGTTACTTGGGTATCATCGGTAACAGGCTGCACTTCAACCGTAGAATATCGTGAGGATACTGGATTACCCGGACTATAGGGTAAACCTCCTTGACCTACAATAAAGAAACTACCATTTTGTTGGTTACTTCTAACTACGCAGCTATTAGCAACTAAAGTTTCTGTATCAATTAGATTTTGTGATAATTCTGTGAAACTGTTCTGAATACCATTGTTATCTGGAGCATTCAGATTAATATTTCCTTGAACTCTTAATCGAGAACTGGCTGTAATATCGCTTTGTTCGGTTTGCTGGGTGCGGGATTCTATACCAAAGATACCCTGGGAATTAATTTCAATATTACCACCGCTACCCGTAAAAGCGTTGGCGGTAATATCGCTGTCTTCTTTGGGTATTGCTACGATAAAAGCCGACGGGGTATTAACAAAAATGTTACCGCCATCGCCAGGGGCTGACTCAGTACCCGCAGAAGTAGAAATCTGACTTCCACGACGCAAAAACAATGATTCATTGAGATTTAAGATAATATCACCAGCGTCAGCGTTGGCTTGGGATTGACTTTTAAGTTCCCCTCCATTATCTAATTCAATTTTATCGGCTGTGATTTCTAAGTTACCTGCGGCACCAGTACCAGTACTAGTACCCTCGCTACTTACGCACGCACGGTGCGTTCGTGTAAATGCATTTTTTCTGCAATTACTTTATCTTGCAATCGTTCATCAAATGCTAAACTCAAAACTTCCAGCCATTCCGGCTTTAATTCCAATCCAGTTTTGATATCTTTTGTATGAGTTCCTCCCTGTATTGCTAAGTTAACGCGATTCAATATATCTTGTTCGGAAATTCCTTTATCGGCAATAACGAAACCTGCTTGATGTTCGTCTATTTCATATTTGATTCTTACAAGTGCCTTAGCATAACTACTTTGCACCATTACATTTTGAGTAGGATATTTATTTAATAGATTCTTGATTAATTTAATCCCTGTATCTATATGAACAATCTTTCCAGTTCTTTCTGGAATAGATAAATCACATATAATCAAGTCAAACAAAGAATTTTCTTGATGATTTTTTTCTATTTCATAAAGAGCATCTTCTGCTGTTTTAGCAATAAAAACTTCCATATCCGGATATTGATGCATCAGCATATTTAGGGTTCCAGATATGATTAAATGATGGTCATCTACTACAAGTACTTTGGGCATGATTTTTGATAATATGATTTTATTCTTGTTAAACAATCGAATTGATCGTTGTGAATAGCGCCAGCAAGCAATACTGATTAATATAAAATTATTTTACTAGACTAGATTTAGCTATACATACACTTTTGTGTACGTTTTTAGCAATTCCGCTTGATTAACGCATTTAACTTTGAAGCTGATTAAGTAATAGCAGGCTTCCAACCCATGCAATATTGTAGGGGAGAGGGAGGAGATGGGGGGGATGGGGAGAACTTTGAATTCACAATCTTATTGTCAGTAGGGAGCGAGACGCGAACACTACATTCAAACTGCTAACTACTAACTTTTCCCAACAATCGGTTTATTTGATAAATCTTCCAAGCCAATATCATCCAATAGCTGCAACCAATCTCTAGCAAGACTTTTATCCTGGGGATTTGCTCGGCGAAGTTTGGCTAATTTTGTTAAAGCTGAATACCAAATATCATTTTGAGCGTAGAAAGCAACTTGCTGACGGGGGGAAGTAACTGCACTTAATTGCTTTTGTTGCTGTGGTTGTAGCGCTACTCTTTGCACCCATCCCCGCACGTAAATAGGAGTAGTTAATTCGGAATCATCGCAATACAGTTTAAAATACCACTGATAGATTTTATTAGTTTCTAAAGATTGCCCGGAAGCAAGATTAATACCAACAATTCCCTCACCTTCGTTCATATGCAAATCAGTCCGATATACATCATTATCAGCTTCATCTTGTAAGACAAATTCCCCTTTGGGCATCTTGTTTGATTTATAAGGAATATATAACCAAAATGTTGGGTTTGCTTCGACTACTTTACCAACTTGGTTTTCTGGAATCAAAGCAGTCAGTGGTACATTTGTTGCAAGACAATCATTACGACTACCCATTCCTCTTCTTCTAGTTGGTCTTCCTCTATTATCCGCCTTTTCCTGCTTTTGCTTAAACTGTATTTGGATTTTAGGAGCATTTCTACTAATTTGGCTTTGCGATCGCGCTATTACAGGTTGATAAAACAGGGCAAAGCTAGCAGACGTTAATAACGAAATAAAGCTAAATTTAATTTGGCTTAGTATTTTTATTTTCATAAAAATTATTCTCCTTTTTTTTGAAAGTACTATTTACATTTATTTAAAAATCAATCTTACATCAATTATTTTTGAATTGAATTATTCTAAATAGCTTATCAAACTATTTTAATGATTGATTTCAATTAATTATGCAATTTATTTATCTATAATAATTAACAACTATACAGGAATATAGTTATATTGTAATTAAGTGTCATTTTGAAAGATTCACTTAATCTTACCAAGCCTACCTGCATCGACTATAAAGTTATCTTAATTGGCTCAGGGGCTTAATTTCCTCCTCCCGGAATAATCCTTGCAAAAACATTAATTCTTAAACCTGCAACTAAAACAGAACTTACGCAAAGCCCCCCTTAATAAGTGGGGTTGGGGGGATCTTAAATGTCTGGAACACTATTATATTTTCCGTTATTGCTGCGTAAGTCCTATAAAAAACTGCATAAGTTCATTTCAACGGCTTCTAGTTAAAAGTGTAAGGAGGTTTTATTTAACTGCTCTGCGGAATTCTTAACTCAATCTTATAACTTGATTAAAAGTGAATTAAGAAACAGTTGTATAACAGTTAATGCGTCTTCAAAAGTATTGTTGTTTAATGCTTTTGCTGCAATCTCTAAGTCCACAAATCTGACAATTAATTTACAAGGAGAAAGAATCATGAAGAATCAAACTGCACAAAACTTAAATGAATCACAAGTAGAAACGGAAGAAATCACTATAAGTATGGAAAAAATCGAACAGCTAAAGCAAGAAGTTGATCAGAAAATGATCGATGGAATTTATTATTCTAAACTATTTGATTTTTTGGGCGACAAAGGTTTAGAAGGAAAAGCTGTAAAAGTTAAAGTTGTACTCGACTTAAGTGTAATCCGAGACGAAGATATTATTAAAGATAAAGAATTGAGAGATTCTTTACGAGAATTGCCCGGACAAGAATTTGTAATCACTTCTTGCTGGCCTTGTAATGGTAATCAATGGTGTCGCTGATACTAATGAGTGTTTTGGGACAAAATCCAATATCCCCTAACGTCTACCCTTGCTTGCCTCTCGAAGGCAATTTGAGCTTGGTATAGTATTATCAAATATAAAAATATAATATTATATCTATATCCTCGACTTTCCACCCAAAGTCGGGGATTTGATTTTCATGTTACCTCTAAATGTTGCCTCTAAAGTGGTATTTTAATTAAAGGTACAATTTTGGAAATAAATTATGAGAGTCGATCGGTATTGCTTTCATAAGTTAGCTGTTGCAACATTTACGACCATAGCATTCTACGCCAACTCAGTTAATGCCGAAATCGTTCCAGATACAACTTTACCGAATAATTCGAGCGTGGCAACACAACAAAATATAAAAATTATTGAAGGTGGAACTCAAGCAGGAAGCAATTTATTCCACAGTTTTGAGCAGTTTTCCGTACCCACCGATTCAACCGCTTATTTTAACAATATTCAAAATATTCAAAACATTATTACCCGCATCACGGGCAAATCTATTTCTAATATTGATGGCACACTTCGCGCCAACGGTACGGCAAATTTATTTTTAATTAATCCCAATGGAATTATTTTTGGGGAGAATGCTGCTTTAAATATTGGTGGTTCGTTTTTAGCAACTACCGCAAGTAGTATTAATTTCGCCGACGGTACAATATTTAGCGCGACACAACCCCAAACAAAACCACTTTTAACTATAAATGTTCCTATTGGCTTGCAATTTGGTACAACCGCTGCACCCATCCGCAATCAATCTCAAGCTTCTGCTAATGGTGCAACTAATTTTTTTGGTCAAGCTGCTGGTTTACAAGTTTCCAATGGCAAAAGTTTAACATTAATTAGCGGTGATTTGACCTTAGAAGGTGGTAATCTAAGCGCAGATTCAGGACGAATTGAATTAGCAAGTGTTGCAGCTAATAGTTTCATTAATCTCAACTCAACCGATAAAGGTTGGGTTTTGGGGTATGAAGGTGTGGAAAATTTTCAAAATATTCAATTAATTCAACGAAATATTAATGATTCAACCGTTGGATCGATAGTAAATGTGAGTGGAAAAGATGGCGGTGGTAGTATTCAAGTACAAGGTAATTCTGTAGAGTTAATTGGTAATGTGCTTTTAAGTAGTGTAACCACAGATGACACAAATGCTGGAGACATAACGATTAATGCCAAAAAATTAGTTGTTCGCGACGGCGCACAGGTATCAGCTTTTACTTCGGGTAAAGGTGCAGCAGGAAATACAATTGTGAATGCTTCAGATGTAGAGTTAATTGGCGCATTTATTAACAAAGATGGTAGCACAGTGAGTAGTGGATTTATTAATGCTACTGCTGGTGATGGAAATGGAGGAAACCTTACTATTAATACAAGCAGATTAATTATATCTGATGGAGCAAATATATCAGTACTAACTTCTTTCAGACTTGGAAGTGAGAATTCACAATTTATTTTAGCAACAGGAAAAGCTGGTAATTTAACTGTAAATGCTTCTGAACTTGTAGAATTAGTTGGTAAATCAGCAACAGGTAGGAGCAGTACGCTTGTATCTAGCACTTCAAATTCAGCTGATGCGGGAAAAATAACGATTTCGACAAAGCAATTAATTGTTAAAGATCAAGCTGAGATTACTGTCAGCAGTTCATTTCCAAAATTTCCACCAAATATAAATTTTGTCGGCAATACAAGCAATTTAGGAAATGCAGGGGAACTTAATATAACTGCCAATTCTATACTTTTAGATAATCAAGGTAAACTTATTTCTGAAACCGAATTGGCAAATGGAGGCAATATCAATCTTCAATTACAAGAGTTATTATTAATGCGCCGCAACAGTCAAATTTCTACAAATGCTGGGATTGCTCAATTAGCCGGTGATGGCGGTAATATAAATATTAATATTCCCAATGGTTTCATAGTTGCCGTACCCTCGGAAAATAGCGATATTACCGCGAATGCTTTTACTGGTAGCGGTGGAAGAGTTGATATCAATGCTACTGGTATTTTTGGCATTCAACCCCGCAGTCGAGATGAATTAACAACACTTTTATCTTCTAATAATTCTAGCGAAATTAATCCTCAACAACTTTTAACCAGCGATATTACCGCAATTTCTCAACAAAACCCGAATTTAAACGGCGAGTTAAATATTAATGTTCAAGATGTTGAACCCACAAGGGAAGTAGTGGAATTACCAGAAATACCAGTTGATACAAAAGTCTCTCAGGTTTGCAGATTTCGTAGAGGTAATCAAAGTGAATTTGTTTTTACCAGACGTGGTGGTTTACCTCCTTTACCGAGTGAAGCGCTGAGGGGGGATTCTGCTTTGGGTGTTGATTGGATTGAGTTTGAGCAAAGGGGAAGATGGGGGGATGGGGAGATGGAGAGAATAATCCAAAATCCAAAACAAAAGCATCCGTTGTTAAAATCTAAAATCCAAAATCGCATTGTTGAAGCTACTGGTTGGGTTAAAGAGAAAAATGGTGATATCTATTTTGTGGCTGACAAATCTGGGAGAAGTGGAGAGAATTTTAAGGGAGCGGGTTGTTAGTTTGCTCAAAAAAATATTTCTCGATATGCTTATATTCCCGCTTACGGTTGCAAACCGTAAGCTAATAGCTCAAGTCTTATAAATCTGATATCTTGCACCATTTTCGTTAAGCCTTCAAAACCGCCTTGTAAGCCGGAGGCTTTCTCGCAGAGAAATTAATTTCAAGGCTAATATACAAAGTACCTTAAAACGTACTAAAAGCCTTGCTCAGTCTTCTTTAGAAGACTATGGCTTGCGCCACGCTGCGCTAACGTGTATTAGCCTGAGAATTTATTCTAAGGCGGTTGTTGAGAATGGTGCAAGATGTAAGATAAATAAGACTGAATAATATTTTGAACTGCTGTATTGAAAAAATTGCTATTTAGTCATCTTTAGATGACTTCAGCTATTAGCCGGGGGTTTGCAACCCCCGGTGGTGTTGAGATTTACAAACAAATCTCTAAGAAAATACGGGATAATGCGAACCTAATTGGCTGTTAGTCAAAGCTGTTTTTGTTTTTTTTAATCTGTAGGTTGCAACGCTACCGCTACCCACTATCAAGGCAAACATGGAAGGAATGAAGGGTATCCAACCGCCTTGAATTAATATGCTATAGCAAAGAAAATATAATACTGCTTGGGTTAACCCTAAAGTTAATATTAAATGCAACGATGATTTACTTTTACAAGCTAACATTGCTCCAACTACTGCCCAACAGTAAATCCAAAGTGCTTCCGTCCATTTTGACCATACCCACAATAACGGTCTATTGTCAAGGGCTGCGCTAAGAATTTGACTCACCATATGTGCGTGTATAACTACCCCTGGAGTTTTGTTTTGCTCAGATGTAGCAGCGCTATAGGGTGTTGTCCAATAATTATTAAAACTTAAGGCGGTTGTACCAATAATCACAATTTTGTCTTTAACTAAATCGGATTTAATTTTATTTTTAAGCACGTCTTGAAGGGTAACGCGGTTTGCTACTTCAGGTGTGGAGCGCCAATTTAGCATTATTTGATAACCGAGACTGTCAATATTACTGTAACTGCCGCTGTCATTTTCTAAATATGGTTGTAGAAATTTATTGTTATTATCCGATTTGGAGTTTTCTTCGGGATTAAGTTTGAGTTCGATGTTTTCTTGAGTTAAGTAGCCCTGTGCTAGTTGAAAACTAAAGGATTTGTCGGTATTGCAAGGTTGTGCGGGTGCCATCGCTAATAAATGACGACGTAAAATACCATCGAAATCTTCTACAACGTCAGTAAATCCCAAGTTTTGTGGGGATTCTAATGGTGGTGGTACTCCAGGGTTTTGATCTCCTTCGCTGACTTGACAAACTCCAATAAATTTGGGACTTGTTTTCATCCATTTAGCTAACTCTGCATATTTGGGTTTAACGGGATTATCTCGATAAATATTTAAACCAATAACGCGAGGATTATATTTTTCTAATTTATTTACCAATGAAGCCAAAGCACTATCGGAAATTGACGCTGCACCTCTTTCTTCCGCATTCTGTGCTTGTACGTCGGCTTCAGTAATTTCCACGATTAAAATGCGATTATCTTTGCCTTCCAAGGGACGCGATCGCATCATACTATCAAATGCTCTGAGTTCCCAATTTTGCAAAAATCCTAAACTTCGCGCTCCCACAATTGCTGTTGTAATAGCTAAACTAGCACTTAATATTGCGGGTATAATCTGACGCAGGCGCAATTGATAAGAATCGGCAGTTATCGAATTTTGAGTTGGATTTGACCAAGTTAAAGGTGCTTCGGTGGGATTTTGACATATCACTGGCAGCCAACTTGCACAGGGAAATTGCGCTTCTAAACCTTGCAGTTTCTCCCCAGCTTCGCGCACTGCCCGATAAAATGATTTGGATTGCGAAAAACCTGATAGAAAAAACTGTAAAAATCTTTGTGCGACTAAATCCGGTACGGGTTCGCGCATAACAATCATTTGCGGTATATGCAATGAAGTTAATTCTGTCGCTAATCCCAAACCATCGCAAGAATTAAAAATTGCTAACCGCAACCCCCGCGATATTGCCGCTCTCAAACCGTTTTTTAACTGCTCGATTGTTAAACTATCGTAGGGATTAATACAAATTCGTCCGCTTTCTCCATTTCCGTTACTCGAACTATGTCCGGCAAAAAATAATATATCCCATCCGGATTCATCCCAAAGCATCAAATCTAATTCTTGACGTTCAGCTTCTACCAAAAAAGTTGTTTCTGCACCAGGTAAATTTTCTAATATGATTCGATCTTCTTGAATATCAATATTTTCGCTATTGCCTAATATTGCTAAGATTCTGATTTTCTCTCTTAATGGTTCATAGTTATTTTCTAATCGTTCAAAATCCGGTTTACTCAAACATAAAACGGCATTTGGGTAATCATCAAAAAAGTCCCATAAATTCCACGGTAATCGCCGTACCTCATCTAATTCAGTTTGAATAATTAGCTGAATTTCTTCGGTGGAGCTTAATTTTGTGCGTAATTTTTGTTCTAAATTGACAAAAGTAGGGCAATTGAGCCAAGTATTAAATTTATTTTTTAAATCTTCACATAATTTATTAAATTCAACCGATGAAATATTAGTTACATCTTCTGCATCAATTTCAATTTCATCATCCAACTCGTATTCCTGTCGCCAAGTCAAATCGGGAATCAAAGAGTCATAAAGTAAATTGTAGAGAATTTGCCAGCGTCTATAAAGTTCGGTAAGCTCTGGCGCAGCAGGTAAACTTCCAGTAAATTGAATCGGGAAAAAATTTACGTCTGTATCGTACTGGTAAATTTGAGCGATCGCACTATTGAATCCCTCTTGCAAGCTACCTTTTCCCAGATTTAATACGACTAATTTACTCATATTGGAAAACAGGGAACCCTTCGAGTACAAACTTCTCTTTTATCTTGACATTAATTTTAAACAAAAGGAAATAGGCAATAGGGAATAGGAAGTTAGGAGTTAGGAGTTATGCAAAGCCCCCCTTTTTAAGGGGGGTTAGGGGGATCTCCTCCGTTGTAGGAAGTGGCGTGGGTTGGGGGGATCGAAAATGTCTGGAACACGCTCCTAACCGTTCTTGTTGCCTAAGTCCTAATATTATTAAATAATACTTATTGAATACATCTTGAAAAAGTGCGGAATTTATACTAAATAAAAATACAACCCAAATTACTAGCCGAATAGTTTATTTATGATGTTGCTACCCAAACAACATCTTCAATTTATATTATTTGCCAAATTTTACTTTTTTTTGTTGTTACATATTTTGACAAATGCGAAGTTATTTAAGTTCGCAGATAATACTGCAAAACATCTTTATCCGGATTTGATTCCGCTGACGTTGTTACAAGTATCTAACTTTCAAGCCCTTCAAGTACAAAATTTTCTTTGATTTTAATATCTTTGCGAGCAACTTGAATGCTAAAATATTTGCCGAGAGGCAGCTTGAACCGTTTCAATTGAATGTAATTGTCGTAACTTCTAGATTCAACAGACTGTAAAGCATTTCCAGATTCGGAAAGTAAAGTTAATTGCACCTTATCTGGTAAATAAGTTTCTCCAGAAGCGGGATAAAGCTGCACTCGAATACCGACTTTATTATCAATTTGCGGTGATAAACCAATTAATAAAGCCACAGATTTATTTTCTAACTGCATCCCTAAATCAATCAGTTTAGCTCCTTTAACGCAAACCTCATTTAAAACAGAATCGCTTCTGAATTGAAAAGTTCTCGTATCTGTTAAGCCTAAAAAATCATCAACAGAGCGCCAACCTCGATCGAAAACATTTTCAAACCACGAACCCAAATTATGTACAATTTCTTGTGCATTTTCCATGAGATTAACTTGTGAATGTTTTATCCTCTGGCTATACAAAATAGCACGGTATTTTTGCGATGTTAAAATTGCTGCCCATTCTGCAAATTTAATCTGCAAACGAGGTGAATAGACAGTCGGTTTGCTTAATTGTTCTATAATTTGCTTTGCTTGAGACTCCGATAAACTTGGTAAAGTTTGCACTTGTGGTTGTTCGAGAGTACAAAGCTCACGAGCAATCCACATAATATCAATATCGGCAATTAGATCGCGGTTGCTTACACAATAAGTTCTGTCAATTGAATCGTATTGTGCTTTTTCGCGAATTTGCTGATGGCTAATAAAACCCCATATTCTTAACCAACCCTCCTCAACATTTAACTGTACCGAGAGATAATAATTAGCAGCCCAATTAGGAATATCAACCCATTCTTGTGGAATGCGAAATTCAGTTGGATTGCTTTGTTCGTTTGGAACTAAAACCAATCGAGATCCATCGAAGTTTAAATCAATTCCATTCACAAATTCACATTGTTGATATAAATCTTCAGATAGCTGGGGTATGTGGAATTTTTCGAGTAAATCCGGTTCATCCTCCAACCATTTGACGAAAGTATTTAAACACAAGCGATTTACAAAAGCCCTGTGACTAGCAGCATTATTTTGATTTTGATGAAAGTTCTTTAAATTATTCTTTACCGCTTGCTGCCATGCTATTTCTCGTTCTTTTGCTGAAAATTCAATCCATAAATATTCGGCGTAAATTTCTCGTAAATCATCAAATTTCAACATATGACTATTGTTAATCATTAAAAATTATCCTTGTTTTATCTGTATCCATCGATCTACTACATCAACTATCTTGCGATTTACCATAGATAGGGAATCTCTTTCTAAACACATACTTGTTTCCATATACTGCTTGAAATACTTTAAGAATTTGAGCTTGACTGCTGTTAAATCATTTGATTCTTCTAAAGCATTACCGTCAGCTTGAACAACGAACCCGTTTTGGGACTTGATACTATTAAAAATAGTTGTTTGTTCTTCATAGCTAAACTGCTTAATAATTTCATCCAACGTAGAGAATATATTTTTTTGGCAACATAGCTGCAAGCATTTATCTAAAGCATATTTGATTCTTTCAATATCTTTTTCATCATTAAGATAGATTTCTGGATTAGTTTTATTCCATTCCGAGGCAAACTCCTTTAATATGGTTCTACTATATTTTTTTAACTGACGGGCTACTTGATACTGCTTTTGTAGTTCGGAATATTTACACTTAAGAAGATTGGCTATTTCAGTTTGAGTTAAATCTAATCCCTGCCATAGGTTTAAAATTATCTGACATAGTTCTGGCATATTTGTAAATAATTTGTCAAGAATCATTTCTAAGTTTTGAAATTCTTCCTGCTGTATTAATACATCCCATATAGAAGGTTTAGGATCGGATACACCATAATAATCTTCCTCAAAATATAAATATTGCTTGTTGCGGTAATTTTTAGCTGCTCTTATACAAGTTGAAAGCATTTCTAAAATTGCGATATTTGTTGCAGGCACAGAATTAAGATTAAATTGATTGCATCGTTGATTGTAATAATCGGCAATTTTCGTCAAATCATCCTGTGAAGGCTTTCGCGACGAACCAAAATGGTTTGGTGTCATGTGAAAAAGTTCAAAAAAGCATTGCCAAGCTAAACGATGTGAAACAATCTGTGGAGCCTGCAAATTATACGCTAATAAAGCATCATTTAATTCTCCACCACTTAAATCTTTCAATAAACCGTAGCTTGAAAACCTTGTTCTTCTCGCTTCTAAATCTTGTCGATAGATTTCGTTGCGAATAAATCTTTTAAAAGCAGTTATTGCGTATGCTTCTACGTTAATTTGGTGGCGTTCAAAATTAAAGTTCTTAAAAAATTTATTTGGTGAATTTGCAGCAATATTTGCTATTTGAAAAAATTCTTCTAGCGAATATTTATGTTTTATATACTTAAATTCATAATGTATATCTTTTGCTGCTTTAAAACAGGCTTCTTGTAAATAAGCGGAAAAATGCTTTTTAGCGCTACAGCCACAGCAATCTGGATTAAATTGGCTCACATCTTGATTGTTAGACTGCTCTTGAGCTAGTAAAGTTTTTAAAAAATATTGTGCCCAAAAACTTTCCTTTGCTTCTGGATCTGCTTTTAGTTTTAATGTCATCTTTTTTTCAAGCCATACATCCTGCTTCCAACTCAATTGGATTTGAGAATTGTTGGCTGTAAAACAGATAAAGCTAGAAAACTTATCAACTAAATTATTACGTTTTTTTACAAGCATCGGTTTTTACAAAAGCACGAAACATTACTATAGAACCATTCAAATTTAAAATTCTCCTATACTCATTGATATATAAAGCATCTAATTAAGATTTAACTCATAGAAGTTAACAATTATTTGGTGTACTTTGCACGCTTGGCAAGCGTTACATATATCTATGGGTACCCAAGTAAATCGGTTATGCAGTTTTAAGGAATTTTATTTCCGCAGTCAGTATGCGGCATTAAATAGTCGTGCACAAGAAACTTGAACGAAGAAATAGTAAAGCTTTTTATGCAAGATAAAGCGAAATATCGCCCCTCTACTTATCCATTGCAAACCGCGCTTTATAGTCTCTCATTACCGGGCTACTTAAAACATCTATCAATTGCCACATCTACATCTTCGATATTATGTTACTTCGACACACATCTAATATATCTATTGATAGTTGGTTTTTTTCTACAAATAAGGTGGATAATATAGAATTTTAGTAGCCTGAAGGTTTTTAGTTGCGCTCCTATAGGCAGTGGTTTAGGAATTCCGAAAATAAAGGAGTTAAAAGTTAAGAATGATGCTGGGGTAATGAGGTAATGGCGGAGAAAGTTATTCGTTTATCCCCCCATCCCCTTTAGTTGGTAATTGCCTTTAACAGTATATTAATAATTTTAAGTTTGGAAAATTTCAAAGTTCGCTATTAACAGAAAAATGAAATACAGCTAACTAGTATGGTTGTTAATAATCGTTTTACAATCATGCAAAAACCAGAAACTTTAGCTCAATTAATCTGTCGTACTGTGTTAGAATTTGAACAACGGCAAGCGACAGATTTAAAACAGGAAAAACTTGTACAAACAGCTTTAAACTCCCCGACTATTAAAGCATCTAGCCAAAATATATCCAAAAAATCAAAATCACTACGACTTAATTTTAAAAATAAAACTGCATGATTTAAGTTTATTTAGGTTAAAAAATTCCTATTTTATTTATAGGATAAAAGATGAAGTCTATGCTATGAAATTTTTATTTTTAGCTCTATTTTATTTTTGGCTGATTCGGTAATAATTTCTACGGTATTTATATAGAAATATATACTTAATAAATTGATGATAATTAAGGAACCCGGTTTCAACAAAACCGGGTTTTTCATATTATTTTTTGAATATATTGGTTTGATACCCAGCACATTAGAGAACGCATATGCCACAAGTCTTTACCAGGCCAGAAGGTTGCACCTTTACCGTAATCGTTGCTGGAGCATAACTCTTGGATTTCAGTCTTAAACTTCTCGTTGGAGTTGTGAACCAAAACGTGAATAGGCTCTGCACCTAATTCCATTAAGAAGCTGGTCATGCCGTATACTAAATCGGGGTCGCCGTAGATAGCAAAGCGCTTACCATGCAACCAAGCGTGAGAGTCAGTCATAGCATCAACTGCACGGCCGCGCTCTTCTTCTAACTCTTGAGGAATGGGCTTACCAGTCAATTCACTGAGTTTCATTAAGAACTCATCAGTTCCGCGAATACCCCAAGGGCGAACAACTGATGTAGGTTGCTTCCACTCTTTCTCGATATATTCGCGAGTCTTAGGAGTAGAATGTGCTTGCAAGCAAATTGTAGCTTCAGCGTTGCAAGAATCAGCAGCATCTTCCAATTTTGTACCTTTGGGGTACATATTGAACTTACCATCGTTGGGTGCATCAACATAATCCGAGTTGTCAGCCAACAAGGTATAGTCAATATCCATCAACTTGGCAATACGCTTAACTTCGCGCAAGTTACCAACGTAGGTGTCAAAACCAGGGATAATATTGATTTTGCCATTGGTTTTATCTTTCTTCTTACCTTGAGTCAGGTTTTGAAGAATACCCTTCATCATATTATCGTAGCCGGTAATATGAGAACCTACGAAGCTAGGAGTGTGAGCGAAAGGTACGGGTAAATCTTCAGGAATGCCACCTTCATTTTTAGCGTTACCGATAAATGAACCCAAGTCATCACCGATTACTTCTGCCATACAGGTAGTAGAAACGGCAATCATTTTAGGCTTATAAAGCTCGTAAGCATTAGTCAAGCCATCAATCATATTCTTCAAACCACCGAATACCGCAGCATCTTCAGTCATTGAAGAAGAAACAGCAGAGAAAGGCTCTTTGAAGTGACGGGTTAAGTGAGTACGGAAGTACGCCACACATCCTTGGCTGCCTTGGACAAAGGGTAAAGTACCTTCAAAACCAGCAGCAGCGTAAATAGCTCCTAAAGGCTGACAACCTTTTGCGGGGTTAACGGTTAAAGCTTCGCGAGCGAAGTTCTTTTCGCGATATTCCCAAGATTTTGTCCATTCAGCAATTTTCTTGACTTCTTCGGGGTCGTGTCCACCTTCAAACTTTTTCTTGCCTTCAAAAAGTTCTTGATATTCCGGATTATGGAATAAATCAACGTGGTCTTTGATTTTGTCGGGATTCTGTGGCATGGTGTGTTCTCCAATCTTGACGAGTATATTCGTCGTTTACAAATAAAAGTTAGCCGATTTATGGAAGAAGTGATGTAGGAAACAGGGGGATATTCCCCCCACGTAGTTCCCTTAATCTCTAAGCAGTAGCTTTAGCTTTAGCAGCTTGAGTAGTAGCAGGAGCTTCTTCTTTCTTCCAAGGAGTTCCAATCAATTTCCAAGAAGGATTGTTGATTGCTAAATCCATGTCACGAGCGAAGATAGCGAAGCCATCATAACCGTGATAAGGACCGGAGTAATCCCAAGAGTGCATCTGACGGAATGGAAGTCCCATTTTCTGGAAAACGTACTTCTCTTTGATACCAGCACCAACGATGTCGGGCTTGAGTCCTTTAACAAACTGCTCGAATTCATAACCAGTTACGTCATCATAAACGATGGTTCCGTTTTCGATGTAATTTGTAGTACGTTTGTAGTCATCGTTATGACCGAATTCATAACCAGTACTTACAAGTTCCATACCCAAGTCTTTGAATGCAGGTACTACGTGACGAGGACGTAAACCACCAACCATCAAAGCAACAGTCTTACCTTTCAAGCGATGACCGTATTTTTCGAGGATAGCGTCTGTTGATGCCTGATACTTAGCAATTACCTTCTCAGCGTTTTCTTGGATTTTCTCGTCGAACTTAGCGGCGATCGCTCTCAAAGACTCAGCAATCTTGGTAGGTCCGAAGAAGTTGTATTCCATCCAGGGAATACCATAAGCTTCTTCCATATGACGAGAGATGTAGTTCATCGAACGGTAGCAGTGAATCAAGTTCATCTTCACCTTCGGTGTGAGCATCATCTCGTTGAGAGTACCATCACCAGACCACTGAGCGACTACGCGCAAGCCGATTTCTTCTAAGAGGATACGGCTAGACCAAGCGTCACCACCGATGTTGTAGTCACCGATGATTGCTACATCGTAAGGACCTTGTTCGTAATTAAGGGTGTTTTCCTTATGAGCTTTATCAGCAGCAGGGAATACCCAGTCACGAATAGCATCGTTAGCGATGTGGTGTCCTAAAGACTGAGACACACCACGGAAACCTTCGCAACGAGCAGGGATAACTGGCTTACCAATATCCTTAGATGCCTTCTTAGCAACCGCTTCGATGTCATCACCGATTAAACCGATGGGACACTCAGATTGAACTGATACACCTCTGTTGAGGGGGAAGAGTTCTTCGATTTCGGTAATCATTTTGGCGAGTTTTTTGTCTCCACCAAAAACAATGTCTCTTTCTTGGAAGTCAGAGGTAAAGTGCATTGTACCGAAGGAGTCAACACCTGTGGTACCAATGTAGTAGTTACGACGACCAGACCAAGACCAGTAACCACAACCTACGGGACCGTGGCTGATGTGGATCATGTCCTTAATCGGACCCCAAACCACACCCTTGGAACCTGCATATGCACAACCACGAGCGGTCATAACACCAGGAAGAGACTTGACGTTAGATTTTACGCCACAATCACTCTTACCTTCTTCGTGAACGTTGAGGTGCTTAGTACGTCTTTTCTTAGCTTTCTCAGGATAAGCGTCTAAAACTTCGTTAACTAGCTGCTTTCTTTCTTCGACGATGTTCTTCTTATCTGCGGGTGACATATTTTTCTGCCTTTTTTTACTACTGGTAACTACTTGGGATTTGAGGAATAGTAAGAGTTGATTGAAGCATTTGGTAGCAGGTAAAGGGTAAAGGGTATAACGTGTAGTTTTACCTTTACCTTTACCTTTTATCGCGAAGACATCACTTACTACTAGGTAGCAGGAACTTCTTCAGCTTTTTTACCAATAATCTCTGCGTTCTTGGTATCATCATCCAAAATACCGAACTCAACGAGGAGTGCTTCTAACTCGTCCATTTCCAAAGGTGTAGACCGTACAACGATAGTTCTTTTTTATTGAGATAAAATAAGACTTTAAAGCCCCCAAAAGTCTAAATTTTCTTCATCGGTTTATATCGCGGATTTCACTTTAGTTAAATACTTCACGGAGCAATATGAATGTAAGCGTTCGCCCTAAATATTACAAATTTACGTTGATTACAGTCAAGTAAAAACCACTGTATTCCTTATTGAAATCCAACCCATGCTTCTACTTAGTTTAGTATTAAAATATATTGAGTCACAAAGTTAATGTTTAGTTCTGTAACTATAAGGGATGATAATATTTTTTCAAGAATAAGCCCGCTAGTTACTAAATTCAGTAAACCAAAAAGTTTTTCACGCTCAGAGCGATCGCCAAATTTTTGGTAATCTAGGATACTGTCTTACTGTCAATTACTTAATCAGCAAAGGTTGTATAAATTAGGATTACTTATGAACGGCTGATTTATAAATTATTAGTATTATCCAGATGGAATATAGATACCTTCAGTTACTTTATATTTTCGCTCAACAGCTTGGCATAAAAACGGCAACATCTGCTTTAATCGAAAAAGTTTACGATAAATTAATCTACTACCTCTTCTTTTTTGACTAATTCTAAGCCAAAGTAGATTAACCCAAATATTAATTAGAAGAAAAGAAATACCAACAAACAATAATCTCAAAACTGGATTTTTATTATTTGTTCTAATTCTACAAACATTTTTTAGCCGATAGCTACTTTCAATTCCAAATCTTTTTCTATAGTCTTGATGAATATAATCTAAACTTTTGTTACCTTATGAACGACATAAGCCTGCATATTCAACTCCATGTTGACTACGTTTTCCTCTTTTATATTTACAGATAATCCATAATTCAAATGTAACTGAATTATACTTATCTTTTGTCATAGTATAGTTGGTCTTATAACTTTTTTTACCCTTCAAAAATTACTTGATTCCTTTTTGTTTTCCTCTCCTAATTGCAGGCATACTAAATGTAATATCCAATGCTTGTAACCATCTAATAACAGATATACAAAAAAAGCCTCTGTCTAGATAAAGTTGTTTTACTTTGATTTTCAAATAATCAAGTTCAGCTAGTAGATAAGTAATAATAGCCACACTGGTATCCAACCAACGAATACCTCTTATTGCAAGAGTTACGCGCTTTCCTTTTTTCAAAACATATAAAGTTGCATAAGCGTAAAATGAGCAAGTACCAGATTTTGCTTGGCTTCGATATATGTATGGTGATTCTTCATCTGTTGGATTTCCATAATAAGGAATTAAATTTAAATCAATCGCAATTTTTAAATGACCTTTTTTGATTCCAGTCGGAATTCTGCTTTTCAATGATTTATTAATTTTCGTCTCTAATTATTCAAAATTATTAATTTTATCAAGATGATATCTAATATCATTAGCTGTAGGAATTTTCTTTAAAACTTTAGCTGTATTCTCAATACTATTTCCACTGCTTGCTGCTTTAACCAAAATCTCAAATAAAGTTTGTTGGTCACAGGCTCCTTGACTTTGAATAGAAAAATTTTCAGTCAAACATTCAATAACTTCATCCAATGTTTCAGAGTCTATTAGAGCTAATTCTTTTGTCGCTGCGCTACACACAGCTTTTTCTATAGATAGAAAAGTCAATTATCTTAACAAAAAAATACTACACAATATCTTTATCATTTCATATTTTCAATCTTTTACTAATAATATAAGCATTAGTTATGTCACTCGTAGTATATAATACTTTCACCACGCAACTATGATTGGCGATCGCTCTGAGCGTGAAAAACTTTTTGGTTTACTGAATTTAGCTAACTTCCGATGCTGTGGCGTATCGGGATAACCAGTAGAAATATAATATCGCTTGCGAGCGAAGTGAAACCTTAGCTCCAAAATCATTAAACTTGACTCTTGGCGATAGCTCCAAGGGGGGATGCTTCGCGTATCGCCAAGAGCTAGAAAAGCTAATTAATTGTCATAACACACCACAGCAAATTGCACTACGAGAGAAAATAATCCTACTACCGGACAAAGGTAATAATAATCGCAAAATTGGTCGATAAGTGAGTACAAGCCGATTCATGGCTCTTAGATGGAGAAATCGCTGGTTAGACTGAAGTTCCCCCGGAGCATATGTACTAAACTGAGCTTTAAACTATAACAGACAAAGGCTTGAGGGTTTTCGCATGAAAAGTCTGTTTTCTACAACAATTGGTAGTAAATCCTTCGTTTTTGAGAAGATTACTCAGCCTACAACTATACAACAAAGGGCAATCGATTTACTCGGAATTAGCATGATTTGTTCCCAGTAAGCTCGGACTTTAAATCTCTGTAAGTCTCACCATGCATAGATTTCGTTTTTCGTCAAAGGGGAACTTCAGGTTAGAGTTAACAGAACGTTTGATTCCAGTAACTGAAAGATTTAAGGGCGAAGAACGTAAGGGTACACCAGTGTCGAACTCAGGTTAATAAAAAAAGCGAGACAAAATCCCGCTTTAAACATAGTTATCAAAACTGCTTATTAATTTTTGAGATTCTTACGTTCATCATCTACTATAAGTTGAGCGGCCAATAAACTCAGGTTTTCAGTAATTACAAGGTCTTCAGTTAAGCCTGTAAATATTTCTGTGTCTGCGGATATAGAGTCAATAGAGATAATATCTTCGTTCAAACCCAGCCAAATCTTGAGTGTTTCAACATTATCATAATCAATTTTATCGCTCATACCCAAGCCAGTAATTTGGTTACTATTAACTATGGCTGTATTGCTTTGGGTATCTCCCGAATCATCAATATTTAAAACATCATTTCCGTTATCACCAGAAATACTCAACGGTGCGTATATATTATCCATTTTTTGGTTAATATCGCCGATATTCGCGATATCATCATCAACACCAAGCTGGACTTTAGTTTCACCGTAAGTTTTTTCTACGTTCACCGTATCGCTACCAGCATTAGTATTAACGGATGTTGTTTGCTGATGAGTACTTGCGATGCTGAGAATATCGTTTCCGGAACCCAAACCAATGTTTAAATCTTCAAAGTTTCCGTAATCAATTTCCCCATTCATTCCCAAACCAGTAATCAAGGTGTCGTAGACGATAGCTGTATTATCTTCGGTGTCCCCGGAATCATCTACATTCAGCGTATCGCTACCGATTCCACCAGAAATAATCAAAGGTGCGTTTATTTGATCAACTTTTTGCTTGGCATTGCTGACATTAACTATATCGTCACCATCTCCTAGTTTGACGGTGGTTTCGCTATCGATTTTTTCGACGTTAACTACATCGTCACCTTTACCTGTAGTTATGTAGCTGATTTCTGGGTGAGTACCGTTGATTGTAATGTTATCGCTACCGGAACCAAATTGAACGCTCATGTCCTCGAAGCTACCGTAATCAATTTCACCCGTCATTCCCATACCAGTAATTAAGGTGTCGTAAATAGTAGCTGTGTTATTTTCAGTATCTCCCGAATCATCAACTTCGAGCATATCAAAACCAGAACCACCCGAAACAATTAACGCTGCGGAGATATCTTCGAGTTTTTGGTTGATATTTCCAGCACTGAGAATATCATCACCGATTCCTAATTTAACGCTGGTTTCACCGGATATATTTTCTACGTAAACCGCATCGTTACCGATACCTGTATTGATGTTGGTATTTTGCTGATGAGTGCTTTCGACGCTAACAATATCGCTACCGGAACCAAGATTGATATCTAGGTTTTCAAAATTACCGTAGTCAATTTCACCGTTCATTCCCAACCCGGTAATTAAGGTGTCGTAGACGATAGCTGTATTATCTTCAGTGTCTCCGGAATCATCTACATTCAAGTTGTCGTAACCCAACCCACCGGAAACTATTAACGCTGTGGAAATATCTTCAAGTTTTTGGTTAATATTACCGACATTTAAGTTATCGTCACCGATTCCTAATTTAACGCTGGTTTCACCGGAAATATTTTCGACGTTTACCGTATCGCTACCCGCACCCGTAGCAATATAAGTTAATTCTTCGTGGGTAGTTTCGACGCTGAGAATATCGTTACCAGAACCCAATAATACATCTAGATTTTCAAAGTCTTGGTAATCAATTTCCCCATTCATTCCCAAACCAACAATTTCAGAAGCGTTAACAATTGCGGTGTTGTCTTGAGTATCTCCCGAATCGTCAATAATTATTGCATCGCTACCTATACCACCAGTAACAGTCAAGGTTTCGGAGATATTATCAACAACTTGGTCAAAATCGCCGATGTAAATCATATCATCATCGCTACCTAAATCAATTGCGGTTTCGGCTGCAATACTTCCCACATCCACTGTATCGTAGCCAATACCCATGCTAATAGTGGTTGCTTGTTGGTGAGTGCTATCAATGCTTAGGATATCGCTACCGGAACCGAATTTAATATCGAGATTTTCAAAGCTTCCGTAATCGATTTCCCCATTCATTCCCAAACCAGTTAGTAAGGTATGGTAGAGAATTGCTGTATTATCTTCGCTATCCCCAGAATCATCAACATTAAGTTTATCTTTACCGCTACCACCAGAAACGATTAAAGCAGCAGCAATATTATCAGTTGTTTGATTGCGATCGCGAACATTTATTGTGTCGTCGTCAGCACCAAGTTTAACTATTGTTTCACCCACAATGGTTTCTACATTAGCAATATCTTTACCCGTTCCGGTGGATATGTAGCTGATTCCTTGATGGGTACTTTCCACATTCATAATGTCGTCACCGGAACCGAAAAGTATATCGATCATTTCCAGTTCGCTGTAGTCAATACCCGCTAACATATCCAAACCCCTAATACTATCGCTAGTTAAGGTAGCGCTAGAGTTCTCGGTATCTCCGGTGTCGTTAACTATCAGGTAATCTTCGTCTTCTCCGCCTTGGATTGTCAGTAAAGCAGCAATACTATCTACGGTGTTGCTATCGTTGGCGATTTCGATAATATCATTACCAGCACCTGCATTTACCGTGGTATTTGCGTCAATGGTTTTGATAATTATCGTATCGTCTCCCTCTTGGGTACCAATTTGGGTAACTCCTAAAGTTTTTTCCAAGGTTAAATTATCGTTACCAAGTCCAGTATTGAAGTTGAGCGGACCAGTAAAATCATTAACCAAGTTAATGTTATCCGCACCAGAACCCATTTGGACATCAATTTGCTTCATGTTTTGGTATGTGAAGCGGTTGTCGAGTCCTAAACCAATAATATTGTTTTCATTTATGGTGACGGTTTCGCTACGGTTTTCGGTTTCTTCTGCAATATCAACGGTTAATTGATTGTTACCTAAACCAGCATCTACAGTTATTTGCTGGGTAAAGCTGGTGTCTTTAACTGTAAATTTGTCGTCACCTTCACCCAGTCGAACTTCAAGGGCTTGGAAGTTGGTATATTCTAAATTACCCGTACCAATAAATCCTGTAATTGTACCGTTATCGAGTACCAAATCAAAGGCTTCTGTATTTTCGGTGTAGTCCATCAAGATGGTATTTTGACCGCTACCGGAATTCACGTTGATCTCAGCGGTGATATCAGAAGCAATATTGAGTAAGTTGTTACCCGAACCCAAGTTAATATTAATTTCTTCCACCTTGAGGTAAGTAATATCTCCAGTCATTCCTGCTAAACCGGAGATTCTATCAACCGTTACCTTGAGTTCGTTGTTGAATGAGTTACCGCTATGTTCGATATTTAATATATCGTAATCATCGCTGGTATCAATATCTATCGAACCAGCAATGCTGTCAAGGGTTTTGTTTTTGTCACCCAAATTGATAATATCGTTACCCTTTTGCGACCTAATTACTGTAGTGAGAATACCAGTTGCTAAGTAGCTGATGATATTACCGTCAATATTTATGGTATCTGTATCGTCACTACTATTAATCTTCAAACCAGTAGTTTTTAAATTACCGCTCAAGGTAATAGTACTACCAACCTCTAAATCCTGGTTATTAAAGTCACCTTGGATAATGATTTCACCTACGGTTTCAACCGAAACACCGACCGCAATGGTGATATTATCGCCAGAATTGAGAGTTATATTGCCGCTGAGGGTTGTAATATTAGCGTTAATCGTCAAATCGTCGCCAACATCAGCCGAATCACCCGATTGTAAACGAATGCGTCCATTAGCAGATACATCACCCGATATAGTGAGCGGGCTATGGGTTTCTACTTGAACACCACCGCCAGCATTTATACTATCTACGCTCAATCCGCCGTAGTTACTAAAGTTAACTCCACTACCCGCATTTGCTGTGAGATTCTTGACTGAAGTTTCCAGCAATACGCTATCAGTACCGATACCTTTAGTTGTCGTGACAGTTAATTTTTCACCGCTCAAATCAACCACACCATCGTTACTACTATCAGCACTGTAGATTTGTGCAGTTGTAATAGTAATGTCTCCACCAACTTCTACCTTACCGATTGTCATATCGGCATTTTCATCAACGGTAGAAATTGTCAAGTTACCTTGGAGAACTGAAACATCACTTAACTTAATTGAATCAGCTTCGTTAATAATAATATCGCCTTGATCGACAATCGCTGCTGTGAGTTCTTCAACATCCGTCTTAATATTAATATTGCTAAAGGCTGTAAGTTCTAAACCGGAAGCTTTGAGAATAACGTCTTGTTCGGTAATTTGATTATTAACAATTACCTTTTGTTTTCCGGTAGTAATTCTACCACCGACAAAATTACCTTGAGCATCAAAGTAACCATTAGAAGATATTTTTAGGTTTCCTGTAACTGTAGGTGCAGCGGTAAGCTCAATACTGTCACCAGTAGAGATTTCGACATTTTCACCTTTAATATCCTTAAGGCTAATATTACCCAAATCCCGTTGTGCTTTCAAAGTAATTGAATCAGCCAACATTGGGAAACCTTCACGTTCTTTGTTTGCGTTTTGCAGGATTCCCGACGGAGTTACTAACTGGATACCACCTGCTAATTCCTCAATCATTTTGGCTTGTAAATTCAAGGATTGATAGTTATTAACCGCAGTAAAGTTAATTTGTACGTCTTGGTACTGTGGATTTTGAGCAACGAATTTGTTGAAATCGGATTCGTTTGAGTAAACTACTTTGTAACCAACAGTGACATCATTTCCATTTGCATCTTCCTCAGTTTCATTTGGATTTATAACTGTGTAAGCATACAATCCTTGGTCATTTTGACGAGTGTAAACGGTAATATTATCAGGAATTACATTTACATTTTCACGGCCACCGTTTTTACCTAAATCGGAACCTTCAATATAGTATTCGCGATTATTGTTATCAGTAAAGATGTAACGACCGCTAATTTCTTCTAATGCTTGGTAGCTGAGAGTATTGAGTACTGGTGCTAATTTCAAACTTTCAATCTCAGCAGCAGTTAAAGCTATTAATTCACTTCCAGATTCGCGATAAACTGTTGTACCTTCAGCTAATTCTGCTGTATCTAAATAATAAGTTTGCTTGCTATTAACATCCCGGTAGCGATAGTAGCCAACATATTCACCTTCAACGACTTGATTACCTCTTGCTACCAAGTTGACTTTATCGAGAGGAATAGGATTGCCATTTGCATCGGTAAAGGATTTAAAGGTTTCTGGGGAGATAATAATGCTACCGGAACCTAACTCTAAAGTTAAATCTTGAGTCTTGATTTGAGGTAATTTTACTGAACCTTGAATAATACCTGTTTTACCGTAAGCAAGTTCGAGATATTTGGCTTCTAAGGTAATATCATCATCAATGTTAATTTGCTGCGTCGCTCGTAATTTTAACGTATTGCTCTTGAGTAATTTATCGCTGGGGTTAGTAATAGAAGTAGTGACAATAATATTACCAGTCTTACTTATCAGTTCGATACTACCGTTGCTTGCAGATTCTATTCTGGTATTCGCGATTAAGTCACCGGAAGTAATAACTTTTACGTTACCTTCTATAGCAATCAAGTCACCTAATACAAGAGTATTAGCGTCTTTTTCGCTGATTCTTTCAATTAAGATATCACCAGTCTTAGCAATAGCGGATAGTCCGATGGTTTCTTGTGAAGTTTCAAAATTAACGGTTTTTCCGGAATTGCTGGTGATTTTCTTCGCTATCACATCAGCTTTGCGATCGTTAGATTCAATCCCAACAATTGCACCATTCACAGAAGTCAGATTAACTTGACTGTAGCCAATTAAGTTACCTTTATCGTCATACTTGCTGTACAAACCAGCACTAATTACCCCGATGCTCATATCTTCACCGGAGGTAATGTTGAAGGTGCGCGGTTGAGTGGTAATCAATTTAATTAGATTTGCATTCAGCTTACCCATTGTATTCAGCGTCAAGTTACCGTCATTAATTTCCGCAGTAGAAATATCAAGGTTATCTGCAACGTTATCAATTGTCACATCTCCCACACCACCAGCAGATAACTTGAGGTTGCTGACTTGGGTATAAAGGTCAAGATTACCGTTCACCGTGGTGATATTTAGACTTGCTGACTCAATTCGATTGTTATTATTTGTGGTAATTCTGTCAGCGGATAAAGTCATTAAATTTCCTGCTGAGAGAGCATTTGCTGCATCTAAATCGAGTGTTAAAGAACCGATAGTTTGTAGAGCAAGGTTGTTTGCAGCTTTTACTCTGTCAACGGTAATATTACCCGCAGTCACTACATTAATATCATTGCCAGCAGTTTGGGTAGCGACGTTTTGTAAGCGAATATTGCTAATCGAATTGATATTTATGTTGCCGTTATTATTGGTAACGGTGGCTAAAATATCGCTGGTTGATTTCTGAGTAACGGTGAGGTCAATATTACCTGCGTTGGTATTGCTGACATTTAGATTTGTGGCTTTCAAATTAGCGCTGATACCCGATTGTGCTGTTAAGTTGAGCGTATCAGCTGCGATCAACCCATGTTTGATTTCGCTGTTATCGAATCTATAGTTGTTAATGCTTCCAACAGATGCGGTTGCGGTGAGGGTTCCAGTAGTTAACCAAGCGGAAGGTAGATTAATATCACCGCTATTTGTACCTGCTGTGATGTTTATATTACCGTTGACACCAGTTTGCAGGTAACTTAACTCATTACCAGTAATGTTACCATTTCCACCAAGACCAGCATTAGCGACTATTCCGTTACCTACACTAACTAAACCTGTAATATTCAGGTCATTTCCTGCATTGAATTTTACTTGAGTACCGGATGTTGCTGCTGTACCAGCATTAATTGCACCTGCAAAGTTGATATCACCAGTAGCGGAAGTACTTGTCAGGTTAACTTGTCCGTTATTGCTATTAGCTAATAATTCGCTGGAGTCAAGAACGTTAATGCTGCTACCCATGATGTTGAGTTTGTTTTGGGTAGAAATTAAAGATGGTGCGGCTAAAGTATCGCTGGAATTGCTTCCTTCGGGGAGTTTTCCTTTAATATTGACTTCGCTCAAACTGGTGATATTAATATTACCGTTCGTTCCGCTAGACTCAAGTTTACCAGTGATGCTGATTTCATTAGCCGCATCGATGATAATACCGTTAGTAGCGCTAATTGAGTTACCACCGAATTCACCGAAAGCTTTCTGCTCACCTGAAGTGAGTCGTTCCGTTACCCAGATAGTTTGGTCTTCGGTGATATTTTCCGTGCGGAATTTATTTTCAGTTCTGACGCTGACATCCTTAACTTGAATTTCGCGAGTTTCGTAGCGGGGACGACCGTCATATATATCTTGTTCTTGGCTTACCCATTGGTAGGATAATTGTAGGCGTTTGTCGTAGATGGGTTTATATCGAGAAGTCCAGTGGTATTGATAGTCCTTCCAGTCTTGGTAAATATCTTTGGTTAGTTTTTTACGTCCTTCAACAAGTGCGCTAATATCATCGCCACTAATACCATAGTCGTGATATCTACTTGTTGATATAACCTCAGTATATTCACTTTGCCATTTATTTAAGTTAGAGTAATTTAACTCAACATCGGGATAACCACCTTCACCTCTCAAACGGTCATTTTTGTTACCAAAAGCTTCGTTAAGAGCGTACTTATCGCCATTAGAAAGTATTCTCCAACCCCATTGAGGTACGTTATTATCGCTACTATACTCTCCTAGAGAAGAACCATTATCATCATCTTTCCAAAAACCACCAAGTTTAATCCAATCACCCCAATACTTGAAGGAGAATGATAATTGATTGCTTCTAGTACTTGAAGAGTTTTGACTGAAGGATGATGTGTTATCTCTTAATGTCGTTACATATTGGTTGTAAGCTGTAATGTGGTTGGTGTAACGACCGTTTTGATAAAGAGCATCTACTGGATTTGATGTTCTGTTGCCGCTATTCCACTCAGGATTTATGCCTAAATTGACAGTGTTACGCTCATTTACATCAAAGAATCTTGTACCAGTATTGTTTACGTAGTTTGCATCCCAATAAGCTTCTCCATCTTCTTGAGGGTTCTCAGGGTTATTATAGCCACCTGGATAGCCATCATTCGGATAATAATAATTTGATGCTTTTTGAGTATAGTTGACATCCGCTACATCCCAGTAGTAACCTACATATTCACCAGTCGGAGAAGAAACGCTATCTTTACCTTGAGTTATCCACTGATGTAAGGGGTTATGGCTATTAGCTACAAGCTCCTTAAAGTTATTCTTGTTATTGTCATTTAATAATTTCGCTTCACCTTGAGAAACGGTTCTGAGTATTGCTGCTAAATCGGCAGAAATACCAATTGGGGTACGAATATATTTATCGTTCCAACCATCTACCCCAATATTGATAATATTAGTGGCAATATTATTAGGATTAGCAGCTATATCGTAGGAATTGTAGAAACCATTTTCTGCACTTAACTTATAATCGCTTCCACCAATGAATTCCTTACGATAACTTACTCCATTGACGGAATCCATTTCATAAGATTCGTCAGTTTCACCTAAGTTCCAATAAACCAAGTTAGAAGTCGGATTCCCGTTGATTGTCTTTTCAACTTTGGCATTGCTGAAACCAAAATCGAATAGTTTGTAGTAACCCAAACGTTCCAGAACTACATTTTTCTGTTCGTCATTCAATTCATTGAAGCTGTGATTGATATCCGCAATATCAGTTTCAACTTGAATTCCTTGAGCATTGGTATAAGCCCATTTATTGCTGGTTCCGTATTTACTAGTTGACCAATTGGTAATATCAGAAGTCGCATAATCAACTTTATTAACAAACCATTCTCGTTCGGTATTTGTGGTGGGATTCCAATAACTATCTTGACTGAGATTCACGTCCATTGTGAAGAACTCGTTACCCACCTTAACTTGGTCAACTCCTACTTGTTCGGTAACGGTAGTTTTTATCCAGTTAACTACTTCAACTTCAATTGTTCCATCAGCAACCTGCTTGGTTCCGGTGACGACGGGAACGGTAATTGCTTTTTGATTAATAAATGGTATCGCTATACCTTTGGTTCCTTCACCTAAAGCAGAATCAGCGTCAATCGTAACTTTACCACCAGCTAGAAGAGTCGCGGTATCTTTGGCTGTTAAACTACCAGCACCGTTAATAATAATATCACCACCGTTGAGTTGAGAACGAGTGATATTACCTCTTAAAGTAGTTAAATCCCAATTAGAATCAATACCGGCTCGAATATTGAGATTACCGTCTGCTGTAACTAAACCATTTACCGTAGCAGAACTAACTACATTAATTCCAATATCCCCACTGTTGGAATTTTGTAAATAACCTTGTACCCATAGAGAACCAGCAACTACTTCTATATCTTTGTGGGAATCAACTAAAGCACGGGTTAGAGGTGATTTACTCTTGGCAATAATTACTTCACCAGTACCGTGAATTTGAATGCTCGGCTCATTGGTTGGGGCGCTACCACCGTAGGTTTGAATTAAAGCATTGTTGGGACGTATTGAGTTGAGACGTTCGGTTTCTTGGTAATCGAGTAGATAGAGATTGTTACCTTTGATAATTACCTGACTCCGCGCTCCAATCGCATTATCAATAAACACATCTCCCGCGTTATTCTCACTAATTATGGTGATTTTTTCCGCATTTACACCATTACCGTTAAAGGGAGAAATTTGACCGCTTAAGACAATACCAGCTTCAGCCGAGATATTAATATTGCCACCGAATGCAGTTTCTAAGGTACCACCACTAACACGAGTGAGATTATTTACATTTTCCGAACTGGAAACAGGTGCAGCACCTACAGTTAATTTGACTCCTTTATCGTCAACATATTCACCTTGATTATTGATGTAGAAACCGGAACTATTAACCAAACGGTTTTGGGAATCGCGGTAGATTAACGGTGTCAGCATCAACCCGTAACCTTGAGCGTTTGTACCACCGTCAAGATTGAGATTATTTTCTGCTTTGATATAACCGTTAATTAACAGTAAACCCGCACTGTCAATGGTAATATCTGAGCCATCGTCATAAGCTTGAATTAAACCATCAATTTCCACTTGTCCTTGAGCGGTAATATTAATCTTGCTATCGCTGGTATCTGCAAAAATTAATTCACCAGTTTCTGCAAACCTTGCTGTTGCGTCGCTCTTGATTGAACTTAAGTCGTTGATCGATAAATCCAGTTCGTTTGCACCACCAGCCACATTCATATTGACATTACCAGTTGCCCAAGCAGAACCACCGCGAGTCACCATTTTACCGTCTTCGACACCAGCACCACCAAAAGTAATAACATCCGTAGCGTTGAGATTAACGTTAGCAGCTTTACCAGTCCAACTTACGGTATTTTCCTGAAGAGATGCACCAGCTAAAAGCGAACCAGTAATATTAATCTCGTCACCGCTGACGTTAACCGTGCTGTTATCTGCACTGCTGAGGATGCGGACACCGGAACCAATATCAACTTTACTACCGCTAACCGTAACGTTGCTAACAGCAGCTAAATCTAAACCTTGTTGTTGATATTTCCCGTTTTCGTCTAATATTGTACGACCAAATTTAATTGTTCCACCAGCATTGGTTTGACTGATATTGAGAACTTCTCCCGCACCTTGAACCAGGATTTGACCCTTATAAGCTTCAATACTGTTACCAGCTTCAATCTTGACAGTACCTTGGCTGCGGATTTCAGTTTGTAAAGTTGCTTTGTTAGTCGCTGCAATTAAGACTTCTACCGTATTTTCGTCCCCGTCACTTTGAGTATGTCGTAATACACCTTCAATGCTGACGTTTTTACCCGTCATAGTCACATCAGCATCAGTAATAATTCTTCCAGAAGTTTTCGCTAAGGTTAAATTTCCTTCGGTTGCAGCAATATTAATGTTGGTCATTCCAACACGAGCTTCGCCAATAGTGCTGTCAATTATCACATCATTCAAACCAGTAATATTAACTAAATGTGCATCAATCTTACTGGTACCAAAGGTTTTAACGCTGGTTTGATTTTCTACTATTTCTTTACCCGCACTGATACGAACTTCATCGTTTGCAGTCAAGCTACCGTGTAGCTCAAGGGTATTTTCAGCACTTAAGATAATATCCGAACCAATACCACCGGCAATAATATCACCTTTAACAGTACCGAAAGTTCCTACTTTCATTTCAATGGAACCGTCGCGGGTTTCTAATAAACCAGTAGAATCAAGTTCAATATCAATACCGTCAGGAGATGTACCGCTATTTAGGTTAATTGCTTTGTAACCTAATACCTTACCAGCAATATAAAGCTTACCATTTGGTCCTTCTGGTGCGCCGATAGTAACTACAGAACCGATTTGGTCAGCTTTGATAGTGTAAGGCAAAGTGGAAGTCAAATCGCTGGTAAGATTTGTGAAACCTAACTTATCGGCATTATTTGAACCATCTTTAAACAAGGTAATTTCGTAGGAACTGGTCAACATTAAACGACCTTCGCGGACTTTTACCTCCATATCAGAATCGTTAAAACCACTGTAGGTGCTACCTACAGAAGTAATATTTGCATCTTGAGTACTGACAACCTTCCAAGTTGCTTCTTTGATAACCTTATCTAAGTCAGCAATTAACTCAGCGACTTGAGTATTATCAGCAGTAACACTTGCAGGGAGGGTAACATCAGCTTCAATGACAAAATCAACTTTATTGAGACGTAGTTTTAAAGTCACATCTTTGCTGACTACACCTGTTGCTAATTCGTAGAATCCTGCGGCTTCAATTTCATTCGTATGTGCTGGGGCTAAAATATCAATTCTTCCCGGAGCATTTAAGTTAATTTGGCTATTTTCGCGCCAAGTTGAAATCTGGGTTGAGCCATAAAGCACCATACCTTTACCAGAATGGTTAACTCCTTCCTCTTCGGGGTCAATTCCGCCAATCAAGTCAATTTGTTTACCAGCGCGGAGAGTTTGACCGATTCTGACTTGATGCTCTGCGGTAATTTTGATAGTTGATTCACCACCAAAATCTTTCACATAGCGACCCATGTAGGAGCCTTTACTATCTCTAACCGTGGTAACTTCCCCACCTGGAGCTAATAAACCTTGAACATCAGCATCTTGAGCAGCGTTAATTTCAATCGAACCATTGGCAGCATGGGTAACTAATTCACTGGCTGCTTGGATGTATGCACCAGTACCGGAACTATGCGCTCCACCACTAACTTGAATGCGGTTATTGGCGAATAAGTAACCACCAGTTTCAATGGCTTCACCTTGTTTATTTACCGTCTTACCACCAATAAAGGCTTGACCTTCAGATTTAATCTTAATTTCACCGTAATTACCAGACCAGTCAACGGTTTGAGATATCAAATTACCGTCTTTATCAAATTCCTGGAGTAATTTACCACCAGATACTAAAGTACCCATCATCTGCATATTTCCGGCGTTATTCGTAGAAATTAAACCACCAGAACCATCGGAAGTTAAACCCATCGCGGTTGCACCACCCGCAGTTGTTACCAACAAGCCAATTTCGTTATCATCTGCACCCGCCTTACCGCCGTTCATGGTTACAGATTTCGATGCGAGCAAACCTGTATCTAAGAACAATTGCTGACCTGCGGTAACGGTAACGGTAGAATCATTCCCAGCCCAGGTTACGCCAGTTTCGCCAATGGTACCACCAGCAACCACCGCACCCAAAATATCAACGTCTTGGGCACCTTTAATATCGATGCTACTACCTGCTTGCTTAGTGTTAATTCTCGCCGTACCGTGAACGTAAACGCTGGAACCTTTTGTATTAGCTTTATTGGTGCTGTTACCTTCAGTATCGTAACCACCCAGAATACTAATGTTGTCTTTAACGTTTAAGAAACCTTCTATATAAGCCCAAGTAGGAGTACTAATTTTGAGGTCGGAATTATTGCCAAGAACGTCGATATTACCGCGAATAATTATGTCATCTTCAGCAACTAATTCTAAAGTTGTGTCATCCGCCAAACTGGTTAACGTACCAGTAATGAGCATTGCGAATTGGTCTTCTTGAATCGCAGTTAAGTAGTGATCGTTTCCTTTTGCATCTTGAGGTAACTTACTAAAGTAATCGTCATAGTAATTATTTAAAGGTGAACCAGCACTCAATTTCATTTCATCGCTGCTAGTTACAGTACCTTTGATTACCAACTCGTGGGGAGAAATAATCGTTACGTCCGCACCTTCACCTGTTTTAACTGCGGTGGGTTTACCGTCAATATCGTCAAAACGAGCGCCAGCGGTGACTGCTCCACCACTCTCCACAGTAACCACTTGACCAGCAGTAATCCAAATATTACCTCGATCTTCACGAGCAGCAACTACACCACCTTCCATGATTGTGGTTGTGGTATCAGCCGCTATCTTACTACCCGAATTAATCCCTTTAGCTTCCACTAAACCAGCAATCTTGATGCTACTACTGGCTTTAATATCAACTAAACCATTACTTTCAAGGACAGTAATATCGCTACCAATATCCGTTTTTAAGCTATTAACACCATCTTCGTAGTTAATTAAAGCCTTATTACCCGTACTACCTTGAACGTTAATATTGACATTTTCAGTACCGCGCAACCAACCACTGACCACCATTTGCTCGCTGATATTCATCGTCAAGTTCGCAGCAGTAATCCCAGAATCTGGCTTACCTTCGGGGTTGTGGAAGTTTTGGGAGTTAACTTGTACGGTACGCGCTTCGACTGTGAAAATTTCACCCGGTGCGCGAACGTCACCTCTAATATCTAAACGATCGCTTTTGATAATACTCGTATTACGGAACTCCGGCTGATATGATTCTGGGTTGCGTGGTGTTTCAACCATCTTGCCAGTAGTACCGTATATCACGTCCCCAACGGTCATCTCGTTACCAGCATCGGTACGACCAATAGTTACGGTGTCAAAATCTCCAGCAATAGCTGCTAAGTCAAGACTGGAAAGTTCCATCACGTTGGAATTATCAATACCCACATCATTCAAATCTTGACCCGCAGAATTTTCCGCAGCCGAACCCAAAACGTAGTTCCAAGCGAGTTGATTGGCTTGGATAGTAAGGTTTCCTATACCGTTAACTTGATTCGCGCCGCTACGGAAATTAATATCGTCTGCGGTTAAGGTGATATTCGCATTTTCGGTTCGTCCGGTAATACTGCCACTTGCTAAGTTGAGTAGAGAATCCTTAGCTAAGAGATTTATTGAAGCGTTACCATTGCCAGCAGCTACAGCATAGGTGTCATCCCCATCTGTAATTAAACCGCGCCAATCATCCGATAGTTGAGAAACCCACTGATTTTCCTGCATCCAAATCGGTGTGACGCTAACTTGAGGTAAGGTTAATCCCCGATTAACTACCGTTGCTGTTTTCTCTAAGTTAGTCAGTTTTAAACTATCTGCTTCCTGGATAACAATATCACCTTTACCGTGGAGCGATGTTGCCGCAGTTAACGTTCCCACTTCCGTCAAAATTGCCGCGCTATCACTACCAATGCCGTTTTTAGCTTTGAGCATCAAGTGAGCGTCACTACCAATAATCCGCGAGGCATTAGTATTAATAATTGCTCCATCTGCGGATACCATACGTACCCAACCGCTGCCTTTACCGTCTTCGCTCTTACCTGTAGAAACTTTGATATCGGCTGCAATATTGATATTCGACTTATCGCCGTAGGTACGTAAATCTACATAACCGCTTTCTACTGCGTTTAACACCCGAACAACATTAATATCCTCGATACTTTCAACAATAATTGCATCGGAGTTAATTTGGCTTTGGAAGTCAATTTCATTCGCAACAACCCGAACGTCAGTAGTGTTATTTCGGGATATACCGTTATTATCGGTATTGTTCAGCGTTATCTTACCGCCAAAATCAAGAATATCTGTACCAACTACCTTACCCGCACGACCTATAAGCGTCAGTCGGTCTAAACCACTGGTATAGTTAAGAACTTCTCGACCATTAGCTAGTTGGTTCTCATTGAGCGCGATCGCGTCTTTCATTGTTTGTTCGGCGATTACCTCGTCAAAGTCACCAGCGGTATCGTTGAGGTTAATAATGCCGTTTTCCCCGGAACCTGTAGCACGAGCCAACCGGACAAAGTAGGTATCATTACCACCTTTATCGTCGATGTAGATTTCGCGATCGCCAAAATCGGTAATGTTTACTAAGTCATTACCACCACCCATAACCAGACGGTTGAAGCTGAGATTGCCCTTAATTTCGTTTTCAGCTCCTTGGGTAACTGCAAAGCCACGAGCGTTGACGGCAGCAGTGAGTTGTTTTGTAGCCAGAGAGAAATCTAAAGTATTGTTGCCTTCACTATCGTTGATTCGATCGAGTCCGAAGTCATCCTCAAATAGGTAAGTATCATCACCTTCACCACCAGAAATATTATCAATACCAATACCACCGCGCAGCGTATCATTGGCAATACTACCAACTAATTTATCTCTACCAGCATCTCCCATCAAGGTTGCTCCCTTGAAGTTGCGGTATTTATCAAACTTGGAATCTTTAGTATCGAGCAGCCAGGAAACTGATGCATCGAGCAAGTCATCGCCGTCACCACCCGCAGCTATACCACCGCCAGTACCCAGGAGAATTGTATCTTTTCCGGCACCACCAGTAATTTCTACACCGATATCAAATAAGCGAGTCGCATCAAAAATATCATCACCTTCACCACCGTCAGCAACAACTTTAGTTACCCCTGTAAATTCCTGGTAATAATCTTCAAATTCCACGTAAACTTTGTCTCCTTCACCGTACAAAGTAAAGGTTTCGCTTCTATCGGTCTTATCACCGTATTTCCGTTCACCTGCTCGACTACCGCTATTGAGGTACAAAACACCATTTTCAACTTTACCCAAGTGAGGCTGTACGTTAGGTGCGTTGTACTCCAAAGTTAGTAAATCGGGTTCATCAATCAAAGCGACATCTAAAATCCGCTCTTTACTTACAAGCAGATTCGCGTCAACAAAGGCATTTATTAACAAACCTATCTGAGTATTAACGTTTGCCAAGTTTTTGAAGCCCCCAGCTTGCCCATCTTTGTTGGGGTCGTAGCTCCACATTGTAGCGATTTCGGAAGGATGAATTTTACCGTCGCTTTCCCAGATTTGATTGGTAACAAACCCTAGCTCGTCTTTAGTTAGCGTGGGTTTGGAAATATCTTGTAAATCGACACCCATCTTGGCTTTGATGCTACCACCAAGACCTGCTTCGAGAGGGAACAATGCTAAAGCCGCTTCTAAACCTAAAGAAGCTTCAAAGGTAAACTCATCTTTTTCTTGGGGTTTTACACCTTTTTGAGTGGGGATAGTAAAGTCAGTAATGAAGAAACCGTCAAAAGCATCAAGGGGATTCTTAGATTTAATTGCTTTTTGGATGCCAGAAGTATCGTAGCCAAAGCCCAAGTCAGCCTTTGCGGAAAAACTACCTATAGCCGAAACATTTACAGTAACTGGAGTTGGTACTAGAGGTATTACTGCTAGGAGCGCATTAAAGTCAGCAGCAAATTCAAGTAAAGGCAGTTCGTAGGTAAATAATGTTGCGCTTCCCCCAGTTAAAAGATTCTTCCAATTAGAAATATCTTTGATATATGGCATAATCTGGAATCCAGAACGGGGAGTTGTCTTTCTTCCAGAACTCTTGTTTACGGAACCAGCTTGACGGGTATTTGCTTGGAGGAATTTATCTACTTCGGTTGATTGTGGAGCATTTTCAGCAGCAAGGGTTTGGACATTATTTGTTCCCAATCCCATAATGTCACCCAATGGGAACCAATCACCCGGTTTCAAATCGGCAATTTTCTCTACTAATCCCAGCATTTGCTTGGCTTCGTTAACAAAACTCCAATCAATGGGTTTGCGTCCCTTAATCTCCATAATTAGGTTGATTAATCCCATTAGGTTGGGGCTGTCAGGGATTATCAAATCTAAACCGTCTACTTCTTTACTCAAGACATCGATCAGCGGTTCCATTGGCTTGAGGACATCGCGGACTTGCTCGGCTATTGGTGTGAGGAAGTCGCTGACAAAGCTGCCCATATCGATACGCATATCCCGCAAACCGAAACTAGGAGCTTCCATCTTCTGACCAAGCTTCCAACTCCAATCAAACTCTAAGTCGGCACCAATTCTTGGTAATCCCTTCGCACCATCTAATCCCAAAGTCATTCCCAGGTCTAACTTGGTATCTACCCCAAAGCTGACACCGAACAAGTCTTTAGCACGACCCGATAACAAGCGTCCTATCGACATCCGACCGCGTTCGTCTCCCTTGAGGTCAAGGGATAATCCACCGTATACACCGCTTGCTTTACCGTTAGGGTTGTTGTCCTCGATGTTGGCTTTCAAGAACAGCAATTTACCTTCACCTTTGAAAGGAGTAATTTCGGGGTCTTTGGGGCTACCGTCTAAGTAAGCTTTGATATCTAAGCTGAGTTCGCTACCATCATTCGTAGCGAGATAGAAACTATCCTGCAAACTAAAACCAAAGCCAAAGTCAAACTTCCAGCCGATATCTAATGCAAAACCACCATCTATATCAAGGCTGAAACCAGGAATACTGAAGTCGAGCGGCAAGTCAAAACCAGTACCCAGTAGATTTTGACCCAAATCCATATCAAATTGAATTGCGTCTGCTCCACCAGGTAATTCACCACCTACCGACCAGTTTTGCATCAAATTGCCTAGCTTGTCATACCAGCCAACCATGACATCATTAATAGATATACTGCCGTCTTTATTGGTGTCGAGCAGAATATTCAATTTATCGGGACCGAGAACGTCGTATAAAGTTTCGCGAATAAACTCGATTGCTTTACCGTTACCGCTCAATTTCTTACGCAAATCACTCAAAAGACCCAAACGCATATCGCGTAAGAAAGAAGCTGCATCACCCAATTTATCCCCTACTAACGGGATATCCTGAGCCAAATTAGACTCTAGTACCTCCTCCAAAGTACCGACTGCAATATCAACGCTATCAAGAATAAATGATGGGTCGTTAATTAATCCCAATAGCGAGAATTTTCCGCCAAGTTCCTCAAATTTACCGCGAATATCTGGGTACTTCATAATCAGCGGATCTTGTTTCCCCTTATCCGCAGAATTCGCCAAGTGTTTGAATAACTGTACTAAACCTTGGTCGCCATAAACCGGATTTGTCTTGACTTCAAAGGTACCAATACTGGTATCAAAACCAGCTAATTCCATCCTTAACGGTAAATTGACATCAAAACCACCATTAACTTTAACTTGGAAGTTATCCTTAAAGGATTCCTTACCAATGTAGAATAATCCATCATCAGGGGTTGAACCGGCTTTTTGGTCAATTGCTACTAATAAACCAGCGTAATCCTTAGTATCAAGCTTACCGTCGCCATCAAGTACAATTGTACCGTTATTGATTCCGAGATTAATTGGGCCAGCTTTGAAATTTAAATCGAGTTTGCTTCCTTCAACACGGGCACCGATTTGAGCGCGAGTACCTTTACCAGTTGTTTTGTCGTAATCCCGTAAGAAAATCTTCGCATCACCTTTGAGGAGACTATCAAGGTTAATACCAATATCAAAATTGAGTTCGGCAATTGCTTCTAAAGTTAAATTACCACCACCTGCGAGGTCTGCAAAAGAATCGATTGCATCCAACGCTGCTGCACCAACATTACCTGATAGTTTCTTGAAGGTGTTTAAATCAAGGTTGAAGTCAAATTTATCTGAGAAAATCGCTTGCCAATTAAAGCCAATATCTAAATTACCGTTTGACAGACCCAAGGAGAACTTATCATCTCCAATACCCAAAGCCGATTCGATTGCAGTTTCAACTTCCTGAAGCATACCAGCCGGATTTGCTGCTACTGATTCCAACTGCGCTGTTAAATCATCAAGGAAATCAAAGGTTTCGCTTAAGGAAGTATTGATAACTGGAATTGGAGTATTATAAAATACCTCATCTTCTAAAGATTCCTGCATGAAATCAATACCTGCTCTGACACCAGCAAGCACAGTTTCAAAACTGAGATTCTTGAGGCTGAGTAAATCGGATACATCGGGCATAACCACGACGATACCTTCATTTTTAACCTTTCCCTCATTAATTGCTTTTTGTAAGTCGAATTGTTCAGTAACTGACTGAGTAACCGTTTGAATTGGACTGTTGACCTTGCTTAACTTAGGTACGTAAACTGACAATTCGGCATTATCCGAGATAGAAATATCGCCGAAACCACCGTTAACAGATAATCCCTTGAGTTTCGCATGAGCATCACCATCAAGATTGAAGTAGAAAGAATCGAACAAGTCACCGCCGAGTAAATCGCTGAAGCTAAACCGGCGATCGCCAGGAGTAACTGCATTCAAATCGCGGTCTAATCCGGTAGAAACTGTTGCAGCCATCCGTACTCCGGAACCCGTACCTTCTCCCCCTGCTGTCAAACCAACAAAGCCCAGTTGCGCGTTAACTTCTAAATCTTGAACTTCTAAACTTGCTCTACCGTTGAGTTCAACGTTATCAACAAATAATTTGACACCTTTATCCGAAGCTGTACCAAAGTTGATAACCAAATCCATGCGTCCATCAACATCGGCTTTGATTGATGTTTTGGCATCAGTAGAAAGCGATGCGATATCACCCAAATCAATTCCCAAATTAAGCGCTTGGTCTTTGAGTAACGCTAATTCCTTCTTGAAATTAAACGGAATTATAATCTCATTCTTAATTGGGTCGTAGGTCAAAGGTACGTTTAACGGTAGGATACCGGAGTTATTAATCGCAACAATTAACTCCTGATAAGTACGTAGAAGTTGACGACGCTCGTGAACTACGAAATCCTTGTCAGTTAAACTAACATCAGTTGCACCATCTAGTACAAGAGTTGTAGCATTCTCAACCGATGTCACCCGGTAGGAAACACCATCAATAGTTACAACGTTACCTGTTAATTTTTCTGCAAAATTAGCACCCGATACAGTTAACTTACCTTCAGAAATTGCAGCATTAGTACCCGAAAGTAAATCAACTCGCGGACGATAGAAATCAATTTTGTCTAGAACATTTTCGTTAATAGCACTAGCAAAATCAAGCACTCCACCAAGGGAAAGGTCTACAAACGGAATTTCCGTTTGCATGATGTCATATTCGCGGTATTCTTCAGCCCAACCTATCAAGTCCTTGAACATTACCAGCACATCACCAACTCCAAAGTTCTTGAAGTTGACGAGCTTATCAAAGTTTTCGTGGCTGAATTTAACACCGTCACCACCGAATAACTCACCCTTGAGGAATGCTTTAGCATTACCAGCTTCCCCAGATAAATCGTTACCCGCTAGAGTTGCGTAAACGGGGAGAACAACATCAATATTATTGTTGCTAATATCAACATTGAATTCCCCATTTACATAGGAGATATTACCACCAAGGTTGAGATTTGCCTGACCTTTCTCCTTACCAGGTTCATCAGAACCGATAGTTAAACCAACCGGGCCAAAATATGCACCCAGGACTATATCATTTGCTGCTGCATTCGCGTTGAAAGATAATTTATTCAGGTCAAAATCGGAAGTAAAGTCTTTCCAGTCAAAGCTGAGGTCGAAATCAATTCCTAAATCAACATCAAGTTCAAGATTTACATCACCTTCTAATTCCAACCCAAACGAATACGCTTCTTGGTCGAGGGATAAGCCAATATTACGTTTGAACTGATTGTCGGAAGCATAGGAAAGCGAAAAGCCAGTTTCTCCAATGACAAAATCAAGACCTTCAGCAATTGGTAGAGTTGGCAACCATTCGGTTCGTAAATGCGAGATCAACCCTTGTAGAGTTTGTTGAGTATTTGAATCTACATTATCAATGGGTGAAACGTAACCTTTGAGGGAATCACCAAGGGAGAGATAAGTACTGATACCTAAAATATTGTCGATAGTTGCATCCGTACCCGGTAATGATTTAGAAAGCAGACTTTCGGAAAGTAACTTCCCTTCATCATTGTATTCAGGTACTAAACTAGCTTTGAGGTCAATTAACTTATCGGCTCCATCAATCAAAGCATCCTTAATGCTCTGAGTTAGGATCATATCCAAATTAGAAGCATTGAAGCGGGTAATATCGCTAGCGCTAACAAAGTTAATTATTTGTTGTTGATCCCCGATTTGAATATTTTCATTGACGACTTGACGAGTACGATTAACTTCTATACCCAAATCCCCGGTAAATTCTAAATCATCCCCTAATTTGAGATTTGCTTTTCCACTTCCTTGGAGAGCGTAGCGACCACCATCTAACATTATCAATCCCAAGGTTCCATTGCTCAAACCACCAGCTAAACCATCGTCCAGACTTATGTTTGCTGATAAATTCTTACCTGCGGCTAATATAGCTCCGTCGGATTCTCTAATATTAAAGATAATATCGCCGCTCAAACTTGTTAAATCAGCAATATTTAAGTTTATTCCCGTACCGCTAATTTGATTAGTACCTTTCTCAATCGTTTTACCACCAATTGTCACATCCTTGCTGGTTTGATTTGCACTCGCTGCAACATTACCCGTTAAAGTCAAACCATCGATACCAACTAGCGCAACATCACCCGACAACCCATAAGCAAAACTTCCCTTACCGTTCTCATCCTTGAGTAACTGTACTGCTCCATTGACGCTACTGAGTTTTACACCTACATCATCGCTTTCCTCAACTGTACCAGCACCAATTCCAATAAATGCGGATGCATCAGCAGTAGTTAAGTTAATTACTTGAGTACCCGAATCCGAACTTACATCAAAGCCAAAATTACCTTGAAGTCTTGCATAGTCAGAAATTGATAAAGTCAGGTCATCAAGCTGTAGACTTACCTTATCTTTATCCCCAGTTGCACTGACTTTACCCGAGAACTCGAATAAATCAATACCAGTTAAAGCTACATCAGCATCTTTGATTTCGTAATTATAGTTATTATTAGCATCTAAATTGAGTTTAAACTCACCATTGCTCAAACTTGCGCCAATATCATCAGTTTTCTCAGGAGTATCTAAGCCTATTCCGACAAAGGTAGAAACATCAGTAGCAGTAATATCAATCGCTCTACGACCATTGTCCGGTTCCCCAATATCAATCGCAAAATTACCCGAAGCATCTAAAATACCAGCAGCTTTGAGACTTGCAGAACCGGATACCGTAGTTAAATTAGCTTCTTGATTGGTAAAGCTAATAGGTAATACTTCCCCATTGCCCAAAGTAACGCTTTCATTGACAGCTTCACCCATGCGATTAATCCGCGCTTTCATCGCACCTTCTAAGGTTAAACTCGGAATTCCTGCCAAACTTGCGGTTCCACCAATTTCTACTGCATATTGAGTCGGTGCCGCGTTATTGTCCTTAACCGTATTGAGTACCATACCCAATTGACCGTTAGTCAACTTAACACCTAACTCATCATCAGTTTGATAGCCAGAACCAACAAAAGCATTAACCTCAGTCGCACCGATAACTAACTTAGAATCAGTTTGCTCAATACCAAAATTACCAGATACGGCTGCAATACCTTTAATATTTAAGTCAGCGTCACCAGCAACAGTAATAATATCTGGGGCTGCAAGGTTCAGTTGAATTTCTCCACCGGGAGTAGTAATTGTTTCGTTAACTACTTCGCCGGTACGGTTGACATTTACAGCTAAATTACCTTTAAGAGTTACATCGTCAACTCCAACTAAAGCAGCAGAACCATTACCTGTGAGAGCGTAGGTCATTTTCGCTTGCTCTGCTGCACTCAGTTTATGGTCAATGGTTTTGTAAAGTGCTAAACCAAGGTTGGTGTTATCAATTTTGATTCCAGTTTCTTCTGGTGTACCGTAACCAGTGCCGGTAAATGCGTAAGCGTTAGTTATTCCAGCTAGGAATTTGCTGGTTTCTAATTGTTGTTCGTCGTATTTGAGTGAAATATCTCGGAAGCTAACTTGACGACCAGTACTAATTGTATCGGTAGTTGCATTCGGGTCATTATTAGAAGCAATATTTCCAGCAGTTAAATTAACTTGGATTCCTAAATCCTTACTGAGTCTTGCTTGTAGTTGTAGCGCTTGCTGTTGACGCTTTTGTGCAATATCGTTATTAGCTGCAAAATCGATTCCTGCTCTGACAAAGCTATGGTTTCCAATTCCACCAGGAGAGGTTAAGTCGATAACAGTTCCACCAGAAGTTGCTGCTAACTGTAGAGTATTTCCTCTGTTGGAAACTATATAATAGGTTTCACCCGAAGTTAAACCACCAATTGCTTGAGTATTATTACTGCGATATTCAACTGCTTCCCCAGCTTTTAAATCAACAGAACCAGAGAAAATAATCGAATCGGATTCGACATCAACTTTAATATTGTTGGTGGGAGTAAATACAACTGGATTACCTAAAACTTGGGTAGTAGCAGGTAATTCAACAGCACCAAAACTCCAAGTTGGCATAATTCGGAAGTCACTACCAGACCTACCTCTTGATAGGACAGGTTTTCCGATATCAATAAAGTTGGAATTTGCTAAATCTTCTTTAGAAGAAGCAAACTGTAAACTACCATTATTAGCAACTTTGACGTAGTAAATATATTGTTGTGCTGGTCCGTAAACTTGTGGTCTGGTGTCATAAGCTCTTGCTTCTAATCCAGCAATTGGAGAAGCAGGATAAGCCGCTGAGGGGTCAAGTTGTAGCATTACCTGCTGTCCGGTAACTAAACCATGGTCGTAACCAAGCTTGATTGATGTATTGCTGGAGAAATTAATTTTAGAAGGACGTTGGAAAGTTAAATGAGCGCGATCGCCATTTGACTCTTCAATTAAGGTCATCACGTGCAAACCACTACCAACACTAGTTAAGTCGAGGATTTCCGAGCTTCTAGTAGTAGTTAATTTAATTTCTGTATCGCTGATTTTAACGACTTTGTAGGGATGTACATCTTGTTTAGTTAGCAGAGAGTCAAGGGTTCCACCTACCGCTTGACCTCTACGTGGTCTGTAATATTGAACTTCATCACCAGTTTGTAAATTATGATTGCTGGGGAAAATAATTGTATTATCAACAATATTTATTCCACCAGTTGCGCTGGCTGCATTAGAAGTAGTAGTAGTTACAGAGCGTAATTTATGTTGGCCAATACTATCTGCGGTTAAATCTACAACTGCACTACCGTCAAGATGACGTAATTTAACAGTCGTAGAATTAACAACTTGCACTGTGTAATCTTGACCATTTCTAAGTCCACCAATTGCTCGATTATTTCCAGCGTCGTAACGGACTCTACTAATGTTAGTAAATTCCTGAGGATTACTAAAGATAATTAGTTCGTTTTGAGTATCAACTTTAATTGAATTGGTTGCAGTAAACTCAATCACTTCTCGTAATTGATGGATACCGTCACTAGCACTAGTTAAATCAATTATTTCACTATTGGATGTACTAGTTAATTGAATAGTTTTATCATCAATAACAGTGACAAAATATTCTTTATCATCAACTAATCCACCAATTGTATTACTATCAATAGAGGAGTAAACAACCTTTTGACCGTTGACAAAGTTGTGGGGTTTATCAAGAATTAAACGGTCGCGTTGGATATCAACTCTATCTTCATTAAAGGCAAAACCATCTACAGTCGCATTAATTGAATTAATTGTCGAATTTTCTGCTTCTAAACGTATTTTTTCTGCTTTTAACTTGGAAAGTAATTGTTGATATAAACTTTCTCCAATATTGATTTGATATTTATCTAGATTTTGGTCGCTGTCGTCAAGATTAGAAATTTGATTAATTGCTCCAGGAGTTTGACCATTAAACCACTCCATCGAGAACTTACCACCAAAGGCTATATTCCCTGCAACGTTTGCATCAACCAAACCTTCTACTCGCAACTGGTCTTTTTGCTCTTCAGAAAAGACAACTTCAGTATTACTACCGTCACCCAAGTCAATTATTTCGTTGACAGAAGCACCAGTACGGTTAATTCTAACTGCTAATTCTCCTTCTAAAGTTAAATCATCAACTCCGACTAGTCCAGCTTTTCCATCAGCAATTAAAGCATAATTTTCGTTACTATTTTGACCGTCTTGGTAAATAACTAATCCTAAATTACCTTCACTTAATTTAATACCAGATTCTTGATCAGTTCCACCACCAACTCCAACGAATGCTTGAATATCTTTTGCAGCAATTTTTAATGGTTCTGTTGCATTTTCTGCTGGTGTGTAAGCTAAACCATTTCCTTTGATGTAGCCAACGTCTTTTAAACCAATTTCAAAGTCGCCAGTCTTTACATTTGCACTGCTTTTATTTCCGGTGACGTTAACTTGATTTGCAGCTAAAGTTAATCCGTCAATTCCTACAAAACCAGCAGAAGCATTGTTAATTGTGTAATTGTAATTGCTATTGTTTTCTACGGTGACGTTAATATCAGCATTACTAACAGATAATCCAATATCATCAGCAACATCTGAGGTATTCGCTCCGTAACCAACCAAAGCAGAAGCATTTGCTGCACTAATTACAATTGGTTTACCGTCTTCAATATCTAAGGAAAGAGCATCACCATTAACTCCAACAATGTTGGCTAAACCAATTTCAAATTCTGCTGTTGTCAACGCTAATTTGTTTGCGTTACCTGTCGCGTTGAGTTGATCAATATCAAGATTTAATCCTGTAATTCCATAGGATTTTGCTTTAGCATTTTCTAGTTTGTAACTATAGGTTTTATCTGCTTTTAATTCAATATCCAGGTCAGCATTAGTTATTTCTAAACCTATATCATCGCTTCTTTCTGGTGTTGCTAAACCATAGCCAGCAAAAGCTCCTATGTTTTTACCTTGGAAAGTAATATTTTTCTCTATACCTTCTGATTCAATTACAAAGTCAACTGATTCACCGCTGAGTTTAATTGAATTTCCTAAAACTAACTCTGCATTAACTAAGTTCAAATTCAAATTATCATTGTCACCGAATGCACTTACAGAATCGACAGATAGTTCTAATCCGTTAATCCCGCGAGTTTGAACTTGAGCATTATTTAAATAGTAGTTGAAAGTTTTATCTTTACTGAGCAACAAGTCAAAGTCGGCATTTTCAATTACAAGTCCTATATCATCGTTGATATCTGAAGTTTGGGAACCGTAACCAGCGAATGCTCCTAAATTTTTACCGCTAAAGGAAACAGTTTTACCCTGACCCGTTCCTTCTATTGCAAAGTTTAACTGAGAACCATTTAATTGAATTACGTTATCAATTCCTAAGATTGCGTCGGTTAATTGCAAATTAAATTTATTTGTTTTACTATCACCAGTTGCATCAATTCTTGCAGCAGATAATGTTAATCCATTAATTCCTCTAGCTTCAACTTTGGCGTTTTTGATGCTGTAATTGTAGCTTTGGTCATCATTTAAGAATAATTCTATTTCTGCATCTGCGATTGCCAAACCAACATCATCACTTATGTCTGAAGTATCAGAACCATAGCCAAAAAATGCGGAGATTCCCGTACCAGAAAAACTAACATTTCGACGGGAATCAACTTCTTTAACTACAAATTCTAAAGAAGTAGCGCTAAAGTTAACAATATCTTTGAGTCCAACTTCTGCATTATTCAGTTGTAAAGTAGCAGTCGAGTTATCACCAGTAGCGCTGATAGAGCCAGTTTGTAGAGTTACACCATTTATGCCAACTAAGCCAGCATTTCCACTAGTAAAACTATAGTTGTAAGTGTTATCCGAATTGAAAGTAAGGTCAAGGTCAACACCAGCGAGCGATAAACCGATATCATCTGTAGAATCTTCAGTAAACGCACCTTCACCAACAAAAAGGTTGCTATTTTTTGTGGAGAAGATAACTTCTTTTCCATTTGCTGTTTGCTCTACGCTGAAAAAGAACGAATCCCCACCGAGATAAGCAACATTACCTAACCCTAATTCAAAAGCACCAGAAGTGACTGTAGTTTTATCTTTGTTACCCGAAACGCTGATTTGTTGAGCATCTACAATCAACCCTTCAATACCGCGAACACTCGCTGATGCATCGTCAAGACTGTAGGTATATGTATCATCTGAACCTACTTTTAAATCAAGGGTTGCACCGCTAATTGCCAGTCCAACATCATTGTTAATATTACCGTCATCTGCACCATAACCAGCAAATGCAAATAAATTCTTACCGCTAAAGCTGATTCCACTCGTATTCTTAATAAAGGTTAAATCTTCACCAGAAATTTTCGCATTATTACCAACAGTTAAATCAAATTCACTAATACCAACATTGGTATTGTTAATATCTCCCGATGCAGAAACTCCGTTTGCATTTAGCGTTAATCCGGCAACACCAACTAAGGAAGCATTAGCATTAGTTAGGTTGTAATCATAAGTCTTATCGCTGTTGAGAATAACGCTTAATCCCGCACCTGAAAGAGATAAACCTTGGTCATCACTTGTATCGGTTGTACTAACTCCGTTTCCTACGAATGTTGAGATATTACTACCACTGAAGCTAATTTGGCTAGCATCTTTGGTGAAGGTTAAGTTATCACCGCTAATTGCAGCGTGATCACCAGCAGCAAAATTGAACTGACTAATCGCAACATTAGTATTGGTAATATCACCTGATGCGCTGACTCCATTAGCACTCAGCGTTAATCCATCTACACCAACTAAGGAAGCATTAGCATTTTGCAGGTTGTAATTATAAGTCTTATCACTGTTGAGAATAACACTTAATCCTGCACCAGTTAATTTCAACCCTTGGTCATCATCACTTGTATCGGTTGTACTGACTCCGTTTCCGACGAATGCTGAGATATTACTACCAGAAAAGCTAATTTGGCTAGCATCTTTGGTGAAGGTGATTGCATTACCAGAGATTCTTGCATTGTTACCCGCAGCGAATTCAAAGGAATTAATATTGACATTGGTGCTGGTGTTATCACCCGATGCGCTGACTCCATTCGCATCAAGAACTAAACCATCTACACCAACTAAGGAAGCATTAGCATTTTGCAGATTGTAATTATAAGTCTTATCGGATTTGAGAATAACACTTAATCCTGCACCAGTTAATTTCAACCCTTGGTCATCATCACTTGTATCGGTTGTACTGACTCCGTTTCCGACGAATGCTGAGATATTACTACCAGAAAAGCTAATTTGGCTAGCATCTTTGGTGAAGGTGATTGCATTACCAGAGATTCTTGCATTGTTACCCGCAGCGAATTCAAAGGAATTAATATTGACATTGGTGCTGGTGTTATCACCCGATGCGCTGACTCCTTTTGCATCAAGAACTAAACCATCAATACCAACCAGTGCAGCATTAGCATTAGTTAGGTTGTAATTATAAGTCTTATCGGATTTGAGGTTGACGCTTAATCCTGCACCAGTTAATTTCAACCCTTGGTCATCATCACTTATATCGGTTGTGCTAACTCCGTTTCCGACGAATGCTGAGATATCATTACCAGAAAAGCTAATTTGACTAGCATCTTTGGTGAAGGTGATTGCATTACCAGAAATTCTTGCATTGTTACCAGCAGCGAATTCAAAGGAATTAATATTGACATTGGTGCTGGTGTTATCACCCGATGCGCTGACTCCTTTTGCATCAAGAACTAATCCATCTACACCAACCAGTGCAGCATTAGCATTAGTTAAGTTGTAATTATAAGTCTTATCTGGCTTTAATTCCAAATTCAAATCAGCATTGCTAATTGCTAAACCAACATCATCACTTGTGTCTAAAGTATCAGAACCATAGCCAACAAATGCTGAGATATCTTGACCGGAGAAGGTAATATTTTTACCAGTTGCAGTCTTCTCAAAGACAAATTTTAATTCAGAACCACTTAAGCTAAGTCCGTCTGCTAATCCTAAAGTGGCATTTCCTAAGTTTAAGTTGAACTTGTTACCAGTGCTGTCTCCACTTGCACTGATTGTGGAAGCAGATACTTGGAGAGCATCAATACCTACAATCGCTGCTTGTTCTACATCGGTCAAGTTGTAGCTGTAGGAATTATCAGCATTTACGCTCAGGTCAAAATTAGCGTTGGTTATACTTAATCCAATATCATCGGTTGTTGTATCTGTATCCGCACCGTAACCTGCAAATGCGGATATATTGCTACCAGTGATATCTAATTGATCGTTTTCTTGTTTAAATGTGAAATCTCCTTCTAGTGATGCTAATCCAGCAATATAAAGACTTGCATTACCACTGATTTGCGTTAGCTCGGTAGCTTGGTCAAATTTGAGATTTATTGCTCCACCGGGAGTGGTTATTGTTTCGTTTACAGTATTCCCAGTACGATTAAGTTGAACTGATAAGTTGCCTTGTAAATCTAGACCATCAATTCCTACTAAAGCCGCAGAACCTTCTCCTGTGAGAGCATAAGCCATTTTAGTTTGCTCTGCTGCACTCAGGTTATGGTCAATGGTCTTGTAAAGTGCTAAACCAAGGTTGGTATTAGAAATTTTGATTCCGGTTTCCGATGCTGTACCAAAACCATTGCCAGTAAAGGCGTAAGCGTTGGTAATACCTGCCAAGAATTTTGTAGTTTCTAATTGCTGTTCGTCGTAGGTAACAGTAATATCGCGGAAGCTGACCTGACGACCAGTATCAATTATATTGGTTGTCGCATCGGGGTCATTGTTGGAGTCAATCCATTGACGAAGATACCGATTTGGTGTTTGGTGATGCAAACCAAAATACAATTAGTGTCAGCGATATTGATATTAATGATGGTTCGGGTGAGTTAGAAGTTAATATTGGTGTTACTAAAGGTTTATTGACGCTCAAACAAACAACGGGTTTAACTTTCTCTCAAGGTGATGGTACAACCGATGCAACTATGATATTTAAAGGTACAGTTGCTGACGTTAATAGTGCTTTACAAGGTTTAATTTACCGAGGTAATCAAGATGATAATGGTGAAGATACTTTAACCATTACTACTAATGATTTGGGTAATACGGGTGAAGGTGGAGCCTTAACAAAACAAGATTCTGTAAATATCAAAATTAATGCTGTAAATGACGCTCCGATTAACACAATAGTAGATACTCAAAGCATTGATGAAGACACAGATTTAATTTTTAGTAGTAATAATCAAAATGCAATTACTATAGGTGATGTTGATGTTAATGAAGGTACGGGAGAATTAGAAGTTACTCTTGCTGTTACTCAAGGAATACTAACTCTACAACAAACAGCAGGATTGACTTTTGCTGACGATAATGTCAACGGTAAACCTCAAATTCAGCTTAAAGGTAAAATTGCAGATATCAATCAAGCTTTAGAAGGTTTGGTTTATCGAGGAAGTGAGAATTACAACGGTAGCGATACTTTAACTATTACTACCAATGATTTAGGAAATAACGGTTCCGGTGGAAATCAAGTAGCTACTGATACTATTGCACTTACCGTTAACCCCGTCAATGACCCTCCTGTTACTACAGATGTCCCCAGCGAACAAACCGTTGATGAAGACACCAGTTTAACTTTTAGCACCCAAAATCAAAACGCGATCGCAATTTCTGATGTGGATGTAGATGGTAATGAAAATCAAGCTGTCACAGCGATTCAGGTAACTCTTGCTGTTACTCAAGGACAAGTTACTTTAAGTGACACCACTGGTTTAACTTTCGAGACTGGAAATGAAAATGGAAACGGAACTGTAATTTTCAGCGGTAGTGTTGAGAATATCAACAAAGCTCTTGATGGTTTAACTTACCAAGGAACTCAAGATTTCAACGGTGAAGATACATTAACTATCAGCGTCAACGATCAAAGTAACGGTGGTAGTGGTGGAGAATTATTCCAACTAGATACCGTTAAAATCAACGTTGCTGCTGTCAATGACGAACCTGTAAATACGATACCAAAGCTGCAAACTATTCAAGAAGATAGCGATTTAATTTTCAACGCTGAGAATGGTAATAATATCAGTATTAATGATATTGATATTATCGACGGTAACGGTGAAATAGAAGTTAACTTGATGGTAACTCAAGGTATATTAACTTTAGAAGAAACCACAGGATTAACATTTGCTGATGGAAGCAGTAACAGCAGTACTACAATTAAAGTTACGGGTAAAATAGCTGATATTAACCAAGCATTGACTGGTTTAAAATATCGCTCCAATGAAAATTATCATGGAAAAGATACTTTAACTGTAACTACCAGCGATAAAGGTAATATTGGTGATGGTGATGCTTTATTAGACACCGATATTATTGATATTGTTGTTACTCCCGTTAACGATGCTCCTGTAAATAAAATACCACTAGCACAAGAAGTTGACGAAAATAAACAGTTAATTTTCAACCAGCAGCAAGGTAATGCAATTAGCGTCAGCGATATCGATGCTGAGGAAGGTACAGGAGAGCTAGAAGTTAACCTGAGTGTAAGTCAAGGTGTTTTAAGCTTGGGAGATTTAACCGGATTAAGTTTCCAAGCTGGAGATGGTGAAGCTGACACCACAATGACTTTTACAGGGAAAATTACAGATATTAACAATGCCCTTGAAGGTCTAAATTATCAAGGTAATGAAGATTTTAGCGGACAGGATTCTTTAAGTATTACCACTAACGATAATGGTAATTTTGGTGGCGAAGCTCAAACCGATCGAGACATCATTGAAATTAGCGTTCTACCCGACACAGATTTAGATGGAATTATTGACTCAACTGAAGAAAAAATCAAACAAGAAATTATTAACAAAAATCCAAATAATAACGATTTAATTAAGTTAGCTGAAAAAGCTGCTGAAGATGCAGGAGTTGTGGCTTTATTTGGAGATGTTGCACAAACGAAACCAATTGTTATCAGTATTGATGAAGATGACCAAAAACGACTCGCTGGAGATTCCCTAGATCAAGCATTAATTATAAAAGAGGTCAAAACTCAATCTTTTAATAATGTTGTTGGAAATGCAATTGCTGCTTTTGATTCCACAGTTCAGAAAAAATCTTCTTTGCAAAACATCACCGCAGCTTCCGATATTATCAACTTTGAAATTGCCACAAATCCCAATATTACAGAAGCGGATTTACAAGAGCAAATCAAAGCAGGTATCAAGGAAAAACCTGTAAGAGTTGAAATCAAATTACCCGATGATGTCGCTGTAAATACGATTCTCAGACGTAAAGCAGATGGTACTCTCTATGATTTTCGCCGCTCGTCAAATCCTCAACGCGGTCAATCAGAATATGATATGTTAACAGGTGCGGTATTGCAAGACCGAAACCTTGATGGAAAAGCAGATTGGGCTGTAGTGTATCTTCAAGATGGAGAATGGGGTGACGAAGATGATTTAGCAAACGGTGAAATTGGTAATTCTTTAGTCGCTGCTAATTTGGATTTTGGAACCACTAAAATCGAAGTTCGTTCCAGCAATGATGGTTTAAACTTCCGTGGAAACAGCAGTCACGTCCAATTTTCCCTTAATAGCTTCGCTGGAGTTGAAGCTTCCGAAGTCGGAATAGCTAGAGTAACTTTCGACGAAGACGGACAAATTGCTAAAGTTAACGGTAAAGCAGTTACAAGCATCGAGGAAGCGAAACAAGCGATTATTCGACACGGAGAAACGCTATTTAACAGCTTGAGAAAACAGGATAGAAATCCCGATATCGGAACACAAACCCGTACCCTCAACTTTGAGGAAGGGGAACAAGCTGTATTTTTCGTGATTGAATCCGGAACAAAAGACGAACTGTTATTTAAGGGTTTAGATTTTCAAGCAGTCAAATTCTCCCTTCCCAGTCTTAACGATGGTGCTGCAATTATGACAGCAAGCAGTGACGAAAGTGGACAAAACGCTAATCTATCCTTAGCAGGATTATTTGATATTAGCGCCAAAGTTTTGAGTACTGAAGAAGTCAAATCCCAAGTTAAATTATTAGCAGTTGAGCAAAGTCAAACTATTACTCAAACCACCGACGGATTAATTGATTTGCAGTCTTCCGGTGCTTTCGACGGAAAACAAGTGTCAATGAAATTTTCCGTTCAAAGAGAAGCAGCAAATAACAACTCCGCTTACTTTTATCAAGTTGATGATGCAAACGGTTCAATCTTAGATACAGTTACGGGTATGTTAATTGACCCCACAGCCGATTTAACCGAAGAGAAAAGACAGCGTTATCTCGAACTTGCAACCACCGAACGTCTTGTCAAAGAAGCTGAATTTAAAGCTTCAAACCTTCAAACTACAGAAGTTGACATCAACCTTGCAGGAGGAGAATATTACGCATCATTGCTGGTATCCGACGGCACCATAGAAAGCATCAATAACGACTTTAGCCGCGTTCTAACATCCTATGTGGGTATCAATAGCGACCGAGTAGACCACGTTCGCAGCCTCGGTAACAATACATTTGGCTTTGAAGACACGATCGGTGGAGGAGACAGAGATTACAACGACATGATTCTTTCAATTCAACAAGTTGAGATTTTAGCTTAAATAGCACTTACGCTTTCCCCATACAAAGCCATCAAATATTAACCAGAGCCGGACTTTCAAGTTATTTGAATAGTCCGGCTTTTTATGAAAATTTTTATTGGTATTAGTTGTAGGACTTACACACGGGTAACGTAACTATAGTCATTGCGACGCAAGGAAGCAATCCCATCGCTTGGAAAATCGTGGCGAGTGCGTAAGTCCTGAGTTGATTGGATTAATTTTGATAGGTTCAAACGTGATACCATACTTTGACGCAATTTGATATTCTAATTCGTTAAAAGTCCATCTATCTTTAGAGCGTAACCACCCAATTATTTCGGCACGTTGCTGTGTATCTAAAAATCCTTTACTCCCTTTATATGCCAGCTTTAAACCTTCTACTCCATCCTGAAAAAATGCTTTGTTCCATTTACTAATGAATCCCGAAGAAACTCTTAAAATCGGCATTATTTCTTGATGTTTGTATCCACATAGCACCATTTTTACTGCTATCGCTCGCGTAATTTCCAGTTGATCTCGGCTATTCTTGATAAAATCTTCCAGTGACTGAATCCACATCGATACACCCTATACACTGATTTAAATAAATACTAATCACTTTTTCAGTATTTTCTCATGAATGACTCAGGATTGCTATATCAACAATTTCAACTAATTTTGTCTAAGTTCTTAGCTTCAACTGGGGAGCATACTACCATTGGAAACTGCAAAATATTGCAGTGAAGCTGAACGTTTGAAACATTATTAACAATCCCCCTAATGGTGGATCTCTTTCATCAACAAGAATAATTTCCTGTAACAAACATTCTATACCTCGCCATTTTTTAATCGCTCTCTCAAGTTGATCAGAACCTATTACAAAGTTAAAATTCTCTTTATAGAACCCATTTGACATCTACTAAAAGGCTGCAAGCCTTTTAACCATCAACCGAATAAAGCAAAGGTTAATTTTAGCAGTAGCATTAGTTAGATTTCTCTCAAAGTTCTTGACGAGGATTTTACATCTTTCCATCCAAGAATTTGACCGCTCAATCACCCACCTGGCTGTGACCGGGATAAAGCCAGATTTACCGTGGATTTTTTTATCTTGTTTCGACGGTTTCGGTGAAAGTTCAAACTTGATTTTTGTCATTATCTGCGGATAAACCCTCTCTAACTTTTCTCTAAGATGA
>NZ_CAWUDI010000044.1:0-70873 GCF_963920925.1 Calothrix sp. CCY 0018
AAAATTTATCTTCCCCTTCCCTTGCCGATTTACAAGCATTCAATACAAAAATCGGTACGCCACAATCTGCTAAATTCTGAGCAATTTGTGCTGCTGTCACAACCTGCGGTGAACCATCAAGGTTTTCAAATACCAATACTCCTTGTCCCAAACCACCCAAACTATGCTGAAACCCTTGGCTGTTGGGGTCAAAATTTCCATGTCCGTCAAAGTGGACGATGTGATAAAATCCTTTGTTAGCGCTTAATTCCCGTTCAAATTCTTCAAAACTGGGGGGACGCAATACTTTTATATTGACTTTGTGACGTATTTCTGCTATAGAATCCAGCAGCGGACGCGCAATAGTTTTTAGAGCAATATCTCTTTCCCCATAGGGACGAGCAATTACCAAAAGTATATTTAGCTTATCTTGAGGTAGTGTCGGAATTTCTCCCCTTACCGCATAATCGCTCAAACTACGCGACATTCCCGCCAAAGAAGGTGCAAGAAATTGTCTGTCGCTAGGAGAATAAATCAACTCCCAAGGTAAATTTAAAATAGCGAAATCATCGGATGCGATCGCCAATTCGCAGTTATGCAAACCATCATAAGTAGCAGCTTGAAAAAACTCCCGCGCTTTCTCGCTACTGCGAAAAACCAAGTTAAATAATTGTTCTCCCCAAGTCTGTAATTTTTGCTCTATTTTTGCAGCGTCATCTGGGAAGATGCCATAAGGAAAGCGTAAATACTCTTCTAAATACCAGCGTAAATCTGTTAAAGCTTTTTTGTTAAATGGATGCTCAAATGTTACCGCATCGGCAAATCGAGGTGCTGCTTGCCCGCGCTGCCAGGAAAGTTGGATATTTTCGCCTTGATGAGTGATTCGCAAGCAGTTTTTCGCCATAGCTACGGGTAATTACTGGATCTTTATGATAACTAATAACATTGATTCACTTAGCTATAATTAAATTCCGGAAATACCTACTACCAAAACCCTGTCTCTTCCGAACGGCTGAAACTGTTGAAAAGAATGATACTAATTATGAATTAGAAGAAGCCACTGTAGCATTAGCTTGTGCTAATAATGATATTAATCTAGCTATTACTGCAAAGCAAGAACTTAGTAAGCTCTAGGTATAACCAATATCTAATTTTTCCATCGCCTTGCGCTTAGTCTCCTCCCCGCGTCGGTCATACCTACCCGTAGTAACAGGAGAAGCGTGTCCGGCTAATTTCTGCACCGTAACAATATCAACCCCCGCATCCAACAAATCAGAACAAAACGTCCTTCTAAAATCATGGGGACTAAATCGCTCAACGGACGCTTGCGTTGCCCGTTTTCTCAAAATCATCAACACAGATTGCGGAGTCATGCGCTTGTAATCTGTAAAACCCCCCTTCCTAAAAGGATGCAACAGAGGTCCCGGTCGCCTACCGCGTACACCAAGCCATTCCGTTACAGCCGCCATTGCCAGCGCAGACATATACACCGTTCTATCGACATCGCCCTTGGAACCAATAACTTCCAACTCCCCAGTCGTGACATCTAAATCCTTTAAATTCAAATTTACTACTTCCGCCCTTCTTAACCCGCACCGCAATATCCAAATTAAAGCCGCATCCCGGACACCAAGCACAGAAGAATCTTCTTGACATACCCGCATTAACGCTTTAATTTCTTCTTGTTTTAATGCCCTACCCTGCTGCTTTTTGCTAGACTTTACACAGCGTAAATCCACAGCCTTTTGGTATTGGCGTGCATCCATCAAATCCAACTTAAAAGCTTCTTCAAGTACCCTCCTCAAGGCGCACAACATCTTATTTACCGTTGCCGGGGCATATTTTTTCATCAAAGCAGAACGCACCGCAGCAGTATGCTGATACCGTAAGGATGCCCAATCAAGAGTCATGTAATCGCCCGAATTATTACTCAAAAGCTTCGCAATTACATTTAAAGCTTGTTCCATAGCTGGACGAGAACCGGGGGCAAGACTATCGAGATACACCGCCGCTGGATGCAAAGTCAGCGGAAGTGGCTCCGTTAATATTACCGTCGTAACTACCCCTGGACGCATGGATTTATCAGAATATGAGTTCTAAAAACCAATTATCCCACGCATGGGGCAAGACTATTCGCAATGAAAGTAGGCGCATAACGTGAAAATTTGAAGATCCGTTCTTTGATGCCGTTGTCTCCTTTATTTAACCGGGTGGTAAAGTTTATCTTTTTCGTTAAACCGCCACATATATTTAGCGCGATCGCGATTTTTACTCCACTCCGCGAATTCGGATGGAGTTAAGCTTTCATGTTTTTCTTTTAGCGTCGGAATGTTGACGTTAAGTCGTAATGCTAACTTTTGTTCGTCAAGCGGCTCCAATTGTGCCGGTCGTCCGCTTTGGTTGTAAGGATTGCCCGATGATTTGTATCGTCTTCCATTATTTGATGCGCCAAAATTATTATGTTGAATGGCTCCCAACGCCCCTTCTAGCTTTGCTACCCGATTGTTGAGCGCAACGAACTTTTCTTCAGTACGGGAATCTGTAGGGGTGTTATCTTTCTCGTTGATGCTACTTCTTAGTAGAATTAATTCGGATTCTAGCTTCTGCAATCGCGTTTCCGCGCTTTGCTCCACACCCGGTACTTCTCCGAGTTCGTGAATTAGCCCCCGAATTACTATATCCGTGGCGGTTTTACCCGGTTGTGGAGAAGCTGCTTTACGTAACGCGGAAGCTAAGGGCTTGGGCAATTTGAAATTCATTGACTCGCGCTCTACCCGCGTCATATCTACACCCAGGTACATACCGTATATATATAGCTTATAACGCAGTGGGGTACGAGGGAGCAATTAGCTTTACTCCGTTTGGGTGAAGTGGGTAAGAATGCAACGGATATTATGATTTTACGGAAAATTAAATATAAAGCTTCATCTGTTGTGTAAATCGTCCAACCTGCAATGGGAATTCTAGGTAAGTAGGGTGCTTATGTCTCGATTGTTATGGAATGGAAAAATTGGGCTAGCGTTGCTTTTAGTAAACGTAATCTTCTACCGTCAAGTTCTGGAATTTATATAATTATTGATGCTAATGATTGTGTATGGTATGTGGGGCAAGCTGCAAACCTTAAAAATCGGTGGATGGGTAGAACTCATCACAGGTATCCGCAATTAATTCGTTCTAACCGCAAGTTGTGTCACCGCATTTACTGGCAAGAATTTCCTTCCTATAGCTTAGACGAACGAGAAAGGTATTATATTGATTTATTTAGACCCGAATTAAACGGGTGTAAGGTTAAGAAATATTTGCCAAAACAACCGCAAGTTGAGCGAGAAATTAAGCGATTGTTAAAAGTATTAAATAAGCTAACAACGCTGTTTCCGGTAATTCGTTCTGTAGTGGTTGGCGAATATGAAGATTCAGATGGAACAACTTGTTTTTTAATATGTAGAAATATTAATGATGAGCAAATAATTTACAATTCGATGCGGAAGAGATATGCTTCTGAAGTTAGGAAAGCATGGAGTATTTATAAATACTATTGTGGTAAAGATGAGCAATTATATACTCAGGCATGGGTGTCAACTTATAATTTAGGCGGTTATAGATTTGAATTTATTGTTGTTGATTGGGAGTTTTTTAAATACCTTGAAAATAATAGGAATGCACGCACGCGATATATAGGTGAAGCGGAACTAAATGAGGTGAAGGTAAAGGCATTGAAAGACTTTAGTATTTTTGATGAACTATCTTTAGCAGAAGAGTCTACTTATACTAATAGTGAGGGTAAGAAAAGTTTAACATCTGTTGCTTATATTAATTATCGCCGACCAATACTAAGATGTATCGTACCAACTATTTAGTAGGGCTTTATTCAGCAGGCTTAGTAACATTTGGTTTACCTCGGTAGCTGAGATTGTTCCGATACAGTACGATGAAATCAACTTGCCAGATTACTTAGCAAAGGAGAATTTCTGAAATGCCCAAAGAGGTAATTGCTGCTCTGATTGCTTTAGGTGGCGTTTTCGTCTCAGTACTTGTCTCATATATTACTAGTTATAGACAAGCAAACTTAGAGATTCAGAAATTACGAGCAGAGATTCAACATCAATTCAGCAGTAAGCTTTTTGAAAAACGTCTTGAGCTATATCCTGAGCTTTACAATTATTTAAGCAAGTTTATAAGGATAATTCAGTTCAATAAAATCTCGAAAAAAGCTGTACAAGACCTTATTTCTGAAATACATGAATGGACTTCTAAGAATGCAATTTTGTTTAGTGGACCTACAGGCAGCATTAGTTACAAGCTAAGGTTATTCCTAATTGAATTATCTCAGAAATCAGATATGGAGTTGGAACAAGAGTTTTCTTCAAAAGAGGCGTTATCAGATTTAAGACGTAGAGTTCAAGAGCTAGAATTGGCATTAAAAAATGAACTTGGAATTTATGCCTTCGAGACTCCTACTGAATCTAAAGTTGCGGGGAAGTTCGGTTCATATAAAGAAATTGAGGTATGGATGAATGAACAGCGCAAAAGGCGAAGGTAAATTAAGTCTATTCTTCAGCAGACTAACAATAATGAAAAGGCGGTTACGCTTTTACTCGTGCTGATATCAAAACTTTTACCAGTTATGGTTACGTTTTTGTGTCGTTAAAATAAAAATTTATATGTTTGGTTGATGTGATTTGCCGACACCTAAATTTTATTATTCAAAAGCGATTCCTTAGCGCGTTCCGATAGTGGTTTATCATCACCTTCCACAGCCCAAAAGTAAGGACCTTGGAAAGAACCAGCACCAACTGTGCTAACGCTTAACCCTTTTTCATTAAGCGTTTGGGAATATTGTTCAATTATCCTTAAGTAATTTGGAGTACAATGATTAATGCACGAACCTTTCGTGCATAGATGGTTTATATCTCGAATTTTATTACTCGGAAGGTATATTACTCAAAGCTTCTTATTTAGATCAACTTGTGAGTATGATACGTTCATCTTCTTCACTGACCATCAAAACGTAATCTGCCATCTGTGCTGCTAAGTGGAGAACAATTGGGCGAGCTAGAGTATCTTTGTATTGCAATGCCATCCGACGTAATTCGTGTGTCAATATTGCCCAATGCTCTGGCTTATCTCCTGGTTGTATGCAAGCTACTGTTAATTCAAGTATTGCAGGGTTTGACCAGTGGAGTTGAGGTTTATCAAACTTACTGAAATCAAGCTTTTCTTTTGGCATTGTATTAGATTTTTCCCCAATACTGAGAAATATACGTTCATTATTGTCCAAATAAAATAGTCCCTCTGTTGCTACACTTATTTGTTCAAGTTCTACCAAATTATCAAACAATTTTACCTTCTGCTTTTTTGTATTATGCAGAGCATACCATTCTGGTGTTTCCCCATCCTGGCGCACTCGAACTACGCTAAGTTTTGGCATTAATTGAGGAGATTCCGTACCAAAAACTACCCCTTCTTGGGATATTTGTTTATCTTGTAACCATGTCCAATATCTTCGTATATTTTGAGCATCGCAGAGGAGTAATGTATCTTTACCTCTTAATTCTTTGCTTTGCAGCATTCGTTTAAGAAATCCTTTTATCTCCCTCTTTAATTCGTTATTATCACCTGTGATGGATATTCCTTCTGTGTTTATTTTTCTCAAGGCTTCATCGTAGGGTATCCAATTAGATAAACCATTAAAAGTAGCTTCAATTATTTGGGAATCGGAACGCATTTTTACCATAATTGGTATAAGTTGTTGTTTCCCATGAGCGCTGGTTTTAGAAGTGCGGTCAACCAACCACAAACCAACATAATTAATAGAGTCGGGAAGTGTTGCTGATGGGATAACTATGCGTGGCGGAGCTATCTGTACTCCCAGCGAACGTAGTAGGTCTAAAAAAGAAGTTATCGCTTTCTGTGGTAGTTCTTCTTGTAATTCTTTAATTTCGTTTCGCTCTCGGTTGTTTAACTCTCTACCTTTTTCTTTTGCTAGCTTCTCATATTTATTTTTAACTTCCTCATGTTCGGGGACAATAAATTTTGATACTCTGTCAATTTTTTCTTGAGCAAAGCCTAAGCGGATAGCTGCTTGGGGGTCTGTCCATTCAGGTTTCCAATGGTTTTCACCATACAATTCAACTAATACTCCTACTCTTCCTGTTACAGGTGGCATTTTATTAACTATTTCTGCTATTTCATCCATTCGGATGTTGATAGCTTTTTCTCGTGGTCCGGAAGTTGGTTTCTTCTTATTATCTGTAGATAAAGGTAAACGTTCTGCCAATTTACCTATTGCTTGGGTGCGTATAGTTACAGTCAAATCTATATCTGGGAATTTATGAGTATTTGCTGTTGATGTTTTCAATCCCAGGCAATACCATACTGCTTTTATAAGTGCATCGCGTGTTGAGGAGTTAATGTACCAAATTTCAATTGTTAGCTCTTTACCAATACAGTTACGTATGGCTTCGCAAAGTCTTTTCCCTTCCAAACTAAGTTTTTCTGCAAATTGTGCTAATAAATTTTCATACCTCACTTCAAATTCTTCATCTGTTTCAGCTTCTTTTTTAGAAAAACTTGTCCTTTCTGATTCTTGCTTTTTTAAAAGCTTATCGTATTTAACTTGGAATTTTTCTGATGATTCCGAAACTTTTTTTTGAAGAAGTTTATTTTTATCTAATTCTTGTTTTTTTAATAGATTCTCATACCGAGTTTTGAATTGCTCCTCTGATTCCGCTTTTCTTCTTTTTGGGACACCCATTGTCCAAGATGTTCCATCTGGCTTAGGTAAGTCAAATATTTTAGCGGATTTTTTGGTATTAATTTTATATTGAAACCGCTCATAGTTTATTAACTCCCAATCATCTTTTAACGATAATGCAATTTGTTCAATTAATTGACGACGGTTCTTTGGTGGTAATCCTTTCCCTACTTTATGACCTGGAATTATCCCGTCTTTATAAGTAATACAAATGTTGGGAATATCCTGAATATTAAGTGATTGTATGGGATTAGCTAAAATTTCTTGTGGAGTATAAGAAAGAGGGTTAAATTTATCTAATAAACTAGCTAAATTATTATCCCATTTAGGCTCTCCTTTCCATACCAGTGGAGCAATTTGAAAGTATTCGGTATACCCATAAGGATTTATCTTTTCGCCCCATTTAACCTTGGTACGAATATATACAGAGCTAGCTTGTCCTCCTAGTAGCAAACGAGTATCGTTCATACTGCACCACCGCCGTATGCTCATATCGCATTGCAGTTGGGGATATGGCTGGAACGGAACAGTTTGTACTTTTAAAGTCAGAACTATTGAGTAATAGTAATTACGTTTGTTGTGCGTGTGTGGCAGAGGAGGGAAAGATATCAATTCCGCTCCTCCTCCTTCCGATGGCGCACAGCGATAAAATTGAATTGTTTCATCATCCAATTTGAACTTTAAATCTGGGTCACTCAGTTGTGTTGCGAGAATGTCAGGCAATAGAATAAAACTATCTGCATCCTCGGTAATATCGGCAGTTCCGTTATCAAACTGTTTCCATAATTCTGTTTTGAGAGTCACCGATTCCCACTTGAAATTGTTGGGGGACAATAACACCCGCATTACGGCTTCTCGTTGGTCATAAGTTATCCCCTTTTTGGGTTTGCTGGGGTTCTCATCAGGAAACTCAGTATCTAGCCAATGCGAAAAAATTACTAATAATTTATCTGTTGGAATTTTAGCTGGGCTATATAACCAAAATTTCTCCCAAATTTTACCAATGTAAATTAAACCGGGTATGCTTGCCCTCAGAGCAGCATTGAGAGATGTAATGGGAATACTTACTTTGTTATTGGAACGATTGTCTCTTACTGCAACAAGATTTTTGATTAAATCTTTGGCTTCTTGTGGGAACTTCAGTGCATAAAATTGTTTTTCAGGTAAGTCGTGTTTGAGTTGGAAAGCGCACAGGCGAATTTTGTTGTATTGAGCTGACATAAATTAAATTAGGTGGTGAAATGTTTATAAAAAAATATCAGAAAAGATTTTTGGTGTTGGCGATCGCGTCATAAAATGGGCGATAAAGTGCCTGAACTATTTGCTTATCAATTTTGTTAGTTTGCTCCTCTGAGTCTTCAAAATAAGGCTGTAGCAAATCTCGGATACCAACAAGGATACTGGTTGAAGGTGTATCTTCTTGTTCGTTCATCTGTGCAACGTTTAGCCCAAATTTGGCATCGCACCAAAATAATTCTGCGTTACTACCACCGCGAATCAGACGACCTACCACTTGCCAGAGAGAAACGGTAATATCCCAATGCATCGCTTTTAGGTTCTCTTCATCAAGGGTTCTTAGTCTTATTGGTAGATGTAGCAACCGCAGCCATTGACGATAAGCTTCATCTCGAAAATTAGTACCTAACTCCTCAAGATTTTTCCCTGTAGCTGTTTTATAGTTTTCAATTGCCCAACGGTTGATGGAGTGAATTGCATAGCTGAGGTCGTCAGGGCTTGGGTGGGGTAGAACCAGGAAGTAAGCAGCCCCAATTGCTGCCATGCCATTTTCATCAACAATATTGTGACCGCGCTCCATTGCTTTTAGCGGAGCTATTAAAATTACTTTGTCAGGTTTGTAAGCTAACTCAGATACTCGTCCTCGTTGCAACGTGTCATAACTTTCGTTTTCTGAGTCATCATCTAACCACTCAGATTTATTATCATCTTTTATTAATGCTATAACTCGGTTTCCCCAACCTAAACTAATTAGATGGTCGTGGACTATTTTTACCTGTTCGTAGCTGTTAACTGCTAGTAGGATTTTCCGTCCTTTAAGGTCAGTTAGTTTTTGCTCAAGATATTCTTCTTCTACTAACTTAGTGACAATTTTCTCCAAATTCTTCTGTTTTTTATCCCCTGTTCCTGATACAAAAATTGGTTTATTTTGGTTATCGTATAGTTGTAAAAATTCTGAGTAGATTGAAAATTCCTTACCAGTATTTGGCGACAGGACTCCGGTTACTGGTATATCAACATGGTATGCCGGAGATTTACCCGCCCAACTGGTTCCTGACATCAGCAATACGTGAGGACTTGCGATGTTGTCACTGGTGAATAAATCATTGAAGTGTAAAAGCGACCAACGACCAACTCCCGTACAACGGAAGAATCGCAAACTTCCTAACTGTGCTTTGTAAGATTTGTGATACTGGAATGCAAACTGATTTCCCATTGGCATTGCTGGGATTACAGAATTATAGTCGGCGGGTGGTGCCTGAAACCACATTGAATCTTCTGCTTCTAGGTTAAGAATTTCTTGTACCTGTTTCCATCGGCTCATCATGAAACGGAGCTTCTGTTGTAAAACACAAACTAATAAAGCAAACTCTAACTTAATGGCTATTTCTTGACTCTTCTGGGGTTCTAAAGGAATTGTGGCTTTTTCATCAACCCATTTACGAAGAGCTTCCTTCTTACCACTACCTTTATGAGTTAGTGTAAAAAGTGAGTCTTTATCGTAATCTAAATTATTTATATAAGGTTCAAATATATCCTTCATTAAATTGTCGGCATTTTCAATTCCGGCTAAATCAATAGCAACTTCTCGCAACAGTAACCAATCGGTAAAATATTTTTTATTATTTTGCCATTGAATTAATTCAGGACAATCCCCTCCTAACATCCAATAAATTTGGTCTGTTACTCGTTTAGCTTGTTGACAAGCATCCCACCAATCACTAGCAATTTTTTTGCTAAGTGGTTGAGAATTTTGGCGTTTTAATTCAGTGTCAACTTTCTGTAAAACTTTATCCAACCAAGCATCTCTTGTTGGTCGGCATAATGTTTGTTCGGGGCTAAATGCTTTATCTAGATAAGCTTGATATTGGTCTACTTCATCTATAATTACTAAGTCGCTACGCTTCCAAACCAACTCAGTATAAAGTAAACTTTCTCGGTTTATCTGTTGTGGTACTCTACTGTAAATTAAACTTCCTGGTGTAGCAATCCAAATAGAAGCTTTTACTAAGTCACGTTCTTTTTGATGGTAAGAGCATACACTATAAGCAGGACAAGCCGCTTTTACTTGGGATGAATTTGACTGTTTCTCCGAAGGCTCATCATTTTCTGTGTCTGTTGCTTCTGACAAATTAATTAATTCTAAAGACGAACAAGGTTGTTGATTTATTTCAAAAGGTTTTGTCATTTCGGGCTTAACCAAACCACTTAACAGGCAAGTATTACCTAACCATTGAAAGCCAGTATGAATTTGATTAAATGGTTCTTCTGGATGGTTATTGTAAACAGCTTGATGCAAGCGATTAATATGACTCTTTCTGTTTGAATTTCCTAATATTGGAGCGACATTGGTAATTCCTACATCAGCAAAAGTCTTCGCCAATTCAAATATTTGGAGAACATCTCCTACTATTAACGTAACGTGCAGTCCTTTTCTTGCTGACCAAACTGCCAGAACTTTCATTAAATTTGATTTACCTGATGATACCATCCCTACCAGATGCATCATCCTATTTATAGTCAGGGATTCGACTGGAACTAAACAATCGTTATCACCAAATACCTGAAATTTGGTATTCTTTATCCAATTTTTCCACAGTGGTTTTAGCCCCCGCTTCTTAATTTGTTTATCCATCCATGCTGCGGTATCTTCCAGTTCTTTCCAAGTTATACTTATAGGTTCGCGCCTTTGATTACTAGTTAAATCGTGACCGTTTGGCGGAGTTTTTACTAGTGCAGAAGGAATTGTAATTGTTTCTATGATTCCGTTAACTTTACATTTATATGTTTGGTCAGCTTCAGCCCATTTTATTTCGTGTCTTTTGAACAATGGGATAGAAGATTTTAAGGTTTTAGCATATACGTCAAATCTAAAATTTGCAGTTGTTATATTGGTATTTATTTGGAAATCGTTTAGAGATTCAGATACTTCATATCCTCGCCTATCTACTGGCTCTGAGCGATAATTTTTAAGTGCTTCATCCCACAGATATGGTCTTCTGTAATTTGTCAGCAAATGACGTGCAGAGGCATACATTTTATGCTGCGAATGGTTCCAATTTTTGAATTCTGGGATAGAAAAAGGATAACCTGTTAGTAATATCCAGAGAATTTTTGCAGGTGCATTTGGAACTAAAGAACTTAATAAATATAGTCCCAATTCCACATCACATAAGATTTCGTCTAATCCTTCTTTGATTAGTCGATTTCGCCATTCCTTTGTATTTCTCATATTTATGCATTTCTCATGATTGGCATTCTGAATTTTTATGAACGTATTAATAATTTACAAATATCTAATTCAATAGATTTTATAAAGAAAATCGAAGTGCTATATTCATCAAATTGTTAGCGATTGACAACGAATTAATTTTTTCTCAACTTCTTGAATAAAAGCATCTTCAAACATTACCTGTGACTTTTTAAATTGAACTGGACAATGATTTATAAATTCTTGAATATACTCGTCCCCGTATTCTTTAATTTCGTCAGCAAAGACAAAAAATGCTTCATTATATGGCTGATGAGGAAGTTTAGGGATAGGCTCGTTAACGCTCTTTGCTAAGTTATATGCAGATTCCCAAAACTTGACATCAACTGCCCAGACGGTTTTATCAGGAAAGACAATATGCAAGTCGTATTTATCACAATCAGGATAAAGAGTAACTTCTAGCTCTAACTCTTTGATGCGTTTTTCTATTCTTAATTCCGCACACCCAGGACGGTGAACAAAATATCGCAGCCCCCTTTTTAGCCATAAAACTTCATCATCTTTATCGCACTCAAAAGGAACTGATTCTTTCCTTTGTTTCTTGCAATGCTTATTCTCGCACTTTAATTGATTGTCCGTAGTCCGATGCATTAACCCACCACAGTAACCACAGCAGTAAAACTTCCCCTGTTTTTTGTAAGAAACTGGAGCGACTGAATAGCTATCTTCTAATACTTTTTGTAATGGCTTAAGTTCGAGAACACTTTTAACATCTAAGTCTCCTTTTGTAATAACAGGATGGGTGACAAGTAAACGGCGAAACTCTACATATAAGCTTGGGTTTTCTGCCGACTTTTTAAACACTTCTTCCATCACCTCCTTTTGAATTCTGTCGGCTTCATTAATATATGACCCGTCTAACTCAATACAAAATCCACTAGGCTTTTGGTCTTCTATAAATCGAACATCCTTCCACTCTTCTGGGGAGTTAATTTCAATAGTCCAATCCTTTATAGGAAGTTCCCCCCAATTACTGAGAAATTCTGGAACCCCTTGAGGTTGGGTTTTATTTTGCATCACACAAAAAGCTTGTAACTTTTCTACTCCCAGTTGCAGAACAGGTGGATAAGGAAAAAGTTTCTGCTTTTGAATTTGTTGTGCATACTGCACTACCCCCTTAGCTATTTGACGTAGAGTTGATTCATCATCCGTTGTCTTTACATTTTTTGAACTTGCCTTTGTCTTGCGATTAGGTTTAGTACCGGGTACGTAAGAGTTTATGTCAAATCTCCTCTGCCCAGATGGTGTCCTGATTGCATGAATCTTGCCCGCTGCTTCCCACCGCCTCAAGGAATCTACACTCACCCCCAGCCGTCGTGCTGCCTCTTTGGGACTTACATACTCTGTAATAGCTTTTTCCTCAATTCTTGTTTTCTAAAATAACACAAATGCATAGTTTTTCCTATGCAAACCTATGCATTTTTACAAAATAATTCTGTGTAGTTGCTGAAAAACTTACATACTTAGACTTTTAGCTCATCAAACCTACTATTAATGGCTTCAGCTTAAATAAGTGTGTTGCTTGCATTGCTTATCAGTAGAACACCTTCCTTGTCTAGCTTGTTCGCGTTTAACCAAGCTTGCCGCTTTCTTTCTACTTTTGTAGTACTAATGTACAATTAGATTGCTGTTTTTTGGCGCGGACATCTAGACCGATTCCAGCCAAATACACAGTGACATCTACTCCTGAATTCTTGGAGGTAAGCAATGAAAGAATTTAATGATGCTCAGGAATTAACTCAACTGCAAAAAGCAGAGTATGCAGCCCAACACTTTGCCGAGGCAGTTTACCACGAATGTAGAGCTTGGACAGTAGTTACGAGAAAAACTTATGGCGTGCGATCGCTTTTTCGGGATGTTAAAAGCGAGCTGGTAAAAGAGATTGTTGAAGAGAAAAATATGAACCACATCCGGAATTCCATCCATGTTGTCTCAGATAGCGGCTATATCAAGTTCACGCCGAATGAGGCGTACTTGATAGCAAAATCGTTATTGCCGGAAGAAAGTGGGGAAGGCACAGCTTTATAATTGCGTTTTCCTTGTTTTGGAAATGGGACAAAATTGCAATAAAAATTTATTGGGGGAGGCGACAAAAGAGGTGTCATGACGCTCAAATTACGACTGGTTGGAATTTGGGCGTAAGAACGAGGCTGCATTCAATGCAAAAAGATTACCCGTAGTGAGCGCTCGATCGGACATATGGTAATATTTTTCGAGAAGCGCGATGTGTACTATAAATATGTCTTGCAACGTCCGCTTATAGATTAAAAACGTGAAATCAGTAGAGTTATTTACGGGTGCCGGAGGTTTGGCGATAGGAACAGCTATGGCTGGTTTCCATCACCTAGCACTCGTCGAACGGGATAAGCATAGCTGCCACACTATCCGCGAAAATCAACAGCGAGGTATTGCCTTTGTTAGCGACTGGTGCGTCCATCAGATGGACGTGGCGGATTTTGATTATTCTACCGTTAATGGAGAAATAGATTTACTGGCTGGTGGTCCGCCCTGTCAGCCGTTTTCTATTGGCGGTAGGCATGGTGCCCATCAAGACTCGCGGGATATGTTCCCCCGTTTTTTTCAAGCTGTACGCGAATTACGTCCTAAAGCTTTTCTAATTGAGAACGTGCGGGGGTTACTGCGTAAAAATTTTATCAATTATTTTGAGTATATTACTCTACAACTTGCTCACCCAGAGCTAGAGCCTAAACCGGATGAATCTTGGGTTGACCATTTGGCACGGCTGGAACGTTATCACAACAGTAGTATCAGTGATGACCTTGGTTATCGGATTACTTTTAGGTTGCTCAATGCAGCTGATTACGGCGTACCACAAAAACGCTCGCGAGTTTTTATAGTAGGTTTCCGCTCCGATCTAAATACTAATTGGTCATTTCCCGAACCAACCAATACCAAAGAGGCGTTGATTTGGCACAAGTGGGTAACAGGTGAATATTGGGAAAAGCACAGTATTTCTAGTAAGAACCGTCCAGAAATGCCATCAAAATTGCGGTCGCGTTTGGAACGATTTGGACCAAACTTGTTGGGAACAATGGCTGCCCCCTGGTGTACTATCCGCGATGCTATTTCTGACCTACCACCACCTGAAAATGTTGATATAGCTGCATCGATACCCAATCATGTTTATAATCCAGGGGCGAGAAGTTATCCAGGACACACAGGTAGTCCTTTAGATGAGCCAGCTAAAACCTTGAAAGCTGGGGTACATGGTGTTCCTGGTGGTGAGAATATGCTTGCCTTGCCAACTGGGGAAGTGCGTTATTTTACGGTACGGGAGGCAGCGAGGTTGCAGACTTTCCCCTCGGACTACTATTTCCCCTGTACCTGGGGTGAGTCGATGCGCCAAATTGGGAATGCTGTACCTGTGAGCCTTGCTTATATTATTGCTTCTAGTATCCGCGACCATTTACACGAAGTTTGCCACAAAGATACGGGCAGTGGGAAGCTTTACAACAAATCGACTGTCAGATCAAAATAGTAAGTGCTGTCTAGTTCTAATTACCATGCCCTTAGAGGTTTTTCAGGCACCTGCCACCTTGCGCGAACAGTTAATCGAGTTTCAATCTAGACAGCAATGCTATCCTTTTACGGAACTCGACCAACTTAAAGAGGAGTTGGCTGGCTATGTTGGTATCTATTTACTTTACTACAGGGGACAACTTCCTCTGTACTCAAGTATCCGGACTGCCAATCAGCACTCCTGTTGTATGCCAATTTACATCGGGAAGGCGGAAAATCCAGGTAAGCGTACTGGGAAGGGAAGCGTTGCGGGAGGCTTGATAGGGCGTTTAAGGGAGCATAGAAGTTCCATTCGCCAAGTAAACAATCTTGATATTGCGGATTTTGATTTTACAGTCGTGGCAATGGCGGTTGATTTAGTTGCTTGGGGAGAAGCTGTGCTAATACGGCACTTCCAGCCCGTGTGGTGCAGTATTATTTCTGGCTTTGGTATCCATGCACCGGGTAAGGGACGAGGAGCGCAGATGCGTTCGATGTGGGATGAAATACATCCCGGACGGTCATTTGCAGTACAGTTACCAGCTAATCCGGTTACTATTGAGAGTTTGCAGCCCCAGGTGGCGCAACATTGTCAGAATTTAGCCGTGCGCTTGGGGTGTCCGATGGAAGAACGGTAACAAGCGGATTTATTGCTCGTTAATAGTTTTCTTTTTAACCGCGCTGCTTTATGTTTGTTTGTAAAATGTGAATGCGATCGCGCTTTCCCGAAAGCGCGAAGGTTGTTATAAATCTTTTTTAATAAATCTGGTAGATTCAAAACCAATTTTATTCAAAAATTATAGGACTACCATTAAAATGCCCATAAATATTATTCGCTTCTAACCAATTGGGTAATGTTCTTTCCACTTCTTCCAATTCGTTACCATTATCGTCAACTAAGCCGTGTACAATTTGCACTCTAGATAATGGTGTTTCTCCATTGGCGGAAAACTTTTTAAGTTGAATTGTTCCCGATTTTCTGGCTTCAAATGTTCCTTCTACGGTACTTTCATTAGTAAAATAATGATTGATACCAATGAAGTATTCTTTGGCTTTACGAGTGTCTGTAAGGTGCATTGAGAAGAATTTCATTGCTGCTTCTTTACAGCTATCAATTTTCTTCAGGTTGGTAAATTCATCAATAATGATTTGCTGTTTTGTAGACGGTTTTTCTTTGATTCGCTGTAACCATCTATCAGTTGCATCCTCCAAAGACTGTCCGATTTCTTCTTCTGATTCGGCTTTTGATGTTGCATCTAATAATTTCCATACTTCCCAATTTTCTCCGGTAGCGTGTCTATCAATTAGTTGGTAAATTGGTGCATCGAAGCAGTATTTACGAATTAATGCGATCGCACCAGCGGTATTGGTTTTACCGCTACCTTGTGAACCAATCAGCCACAGGGGTTTAGCGTTTTTGATCAGGTCATATAGCCAACCGTCTTCATGGGTTTTTAGAGCTTCTATTAGGGAATTAACTAACTGTTTGTCGCTTCCTTGTTGAGTAATATTTGATTGAGATGATTTTTTGTTTTGTAGCTTCTCTATTTCTTTTTCTGCTTTATGTTTATCTAGTAGATTGGATGCAATTTGTTTGTCCATTTGGGAATGATTTACGGCTCTGGCTTTGAGATAATCTTCGAGTTGCAGTTGGTTTTTAATAGCTTCGTTTTCGTCGTCGGTTAGCCCTAATTCTTTTCTTTGCTGTAAGTCTTCTTGGGTTAAGCCGTCTTTTAAAATATCTGTATGTAATGAGCAGGAATGTTGTTTAATATCTCGTTTGCGTCTGTGTTGCTGCCAATTATAATAAGCCGTGCTTTTCTCTTCTTCTCCTAATTGGTAATCGGTTCTTTTAAGCCTACCGACGCGAGAAGCTAGCGTTAGGGAAATACCCCACAATCCAAGAATAGAAGCTACATTACCGTATATTTGATAAGGGTTATCTCTAGGGATAATTCTTACTAAGCTAATTGTGCTACCCATGTATGGAATAATTGAGCCATAACTGTTATATTTATCCCACTCTTCTGCAAGAACATATCTTGGTTGATGGCAGTATTTATTATCTAATTTTTCTTGCTCTTTTAAGTCATAGTATTTCAGCTTTTTGGCTTTCTTCTTATCGGCTAATATGTTCTCTTTTTTATTGGCTGATTTAGGACAAAATTGTATTTGTGCTAATGGGTATGGTTGGCGAGAATGGGAAAAGCAGAAGCCGGTTAACCCGACTACTGCTGATATGATAATTGTAGATAGTTCAATTCTATTTCTACTCATCTCCTGCTAATAATAAATAAAGAACCAAGTACTATACCTGCTGCAATACCAATTGATAACCAAGGGTCTAACCAAGGTCTTTCTTGATAAATAGTCTGAATATCGGCGCTGATTTGATATGCGCTATCTGTAGTCATTTGCTGGAAGTATTGATAATCTTTGATTGCGAGCCAAGTGCTTCCAGCAGCAATTACAAAGCCACCAATTATTTTTACTGGTTTCTCCATTCCTTCTACCTCAAATCCGTCGTTATAATTAGCTCTAAACCCAGATAAACCAACTATTGAACTAATAGAACAAATAGAAAAACACAATCCTGCTGCAAGCCATAGAGATGCACCACCGTTGATTAATAATAGTAGTCGTGCGAGAAAAAATCCGCTAGCACTTAATGACCAACTTATGAAATATTTCTGTACCAGTTCTGTTGTTTGAATAACTTGTTTTCTGTGCTTTTTTCGTTGTTCTAAATGCTGTATTAAGTCTTTGGGTAATTGAGTATCTGGTGTAGTTTCTGAATGTTCTTGTTCTTCTAATTCGTTAAATTGCTCAATCATATGTTAATGAATGTTGGGGGAAGTTAGAAGTTGGATAATTGAAGAAGAAAGATGGTTGATGAATTACAACGCATTTAGTATCGTTTTTCCAAAAACTTGAATCATAGATACTAAATAAAGTAGTAGGGAAGAATGTTTTAGCAGTATTAGAGAATCTTTTCTTCTTCCTTCTTCCTTCTGATTAAAATCCAAGAATCGTATCTTTAATCTTTTGAATTATTGAACGACCTGCATATTGTTTCTTGGGTTTTAAATCATCTCTAGCATTGTCACCAGCATCAAGATAATAGTTACCTAATTCTTTATCGTGTTGTAAATCAATTGTTTGCTGCCTTACTTCTGTCTTTAATTCTTCTTGCAGCATCTTGTATTCGCCATCAATACTCATCATATGTCTATCAATCCAAGCTTTTAATGTAATATGTTCTGTAGCTTGTTTATGGCGTAATTTTTCTTTGCTTTTAGCTCCTTCAAAGTCAAGGTTTAATTCTTCTAATTGATTTGCTAGTTTATCGTCGGCGAGGATGGATGATTGGATTTCTCGTTCAATACGTTCTCCACTTACACCCGCTTGTTTATAAATAGCTGCAAGAGTTGTGTTTAAATCTTCTGTTCCTTTTATTGCAGCTAGCATATTGTCTTTAACTTTTGGTGCAAATTCACTTATTTTTGCTCCATCATTGCCCATTTGACCTATTAGTTTTAGTGCTTTTTTATCGCCCATTAATGCTCTATAAACTAGGTTTGTAGAAGCGTTAAATTTACCGCGAAGTTGTTTTTCTAGGTGGCGAGATTTTGAAGAAACCAAGTTTTTTAGCTTGCCAGTATTTTTCACAGCGATTAATCCTCTCTTGAGTTAGTATTTCCGTGCATTGATAGTGCATCCACTGTTGGTATTGTTCTATTCGGTTTTTACGAGCTAGGTAGGCTTGGTATTTAAAGTGATAGCTGATTGATTGGTAACAGTAATCTATTAGGAATAAAGCAGGAATTATTATTACTAATAGCCTAAATAAATTTTGAAAATGCAGTTCTCTACTGTGTTTTGAATGCTGCTGCGAGACTTTTGGAGAAGCTTTTGAGACTAGAACTTTTTTGCTCTAACACCTCCTTTGTTGTTATGGCTCCTTCTACACTTTTTCTTTGCAAGGTGGTAGTTCTTTTATTGATATAGTCACGCAGGTTGCTGTTGCTAGCATCAATTTGTTGTTCAACTTCATCAAATTTACTTTGGGCGTAATTTTTGATTGATGAGTTGATAGTTTCTACAGCACTAACAAAGTCGGTAAGTGAGTCGTTAACGGTTTGGGAGATATCTGTGATTTCTGATTCGTCTAGCTTAATACCCAAAGATTCAGCTTGTACTGATATCAATTGCTCTTTTTGCTGATTGGTAATAGCTGTTGAGTTGGGTGTAGATGCATGATGCTCGTCCGATAAAGCAGATGTAATTTCTTCTGGTTCCGATACCGTCAATTCTGTATTTTGATGTTTATCTAAAAGCAATTGGGTAATCGTATCAATTTCCTCTTCTTCTAAAGCTTGAGGGGAGTAACCCAATGCAGCAATTTCACTCGTCAAATCTTGCTTTGATATTGAAATTGATTTCCTAGATAACCTGCTCTGAATTCTTTTGACTAAATCTGCCATTTTTATCGCTCCTTTGACTTTCTCAAATACCAACACCAAGCTGAAACTGTTACGGGAATAAGTTGTTCTGGTGTGTATTCATTTCTCTTCCTGAAATTCAAGCCAGCACGAATAAACCACCGATAAAATGTAATGTCTGGTATCCGTGATGGGATATTTCTAGTCAGCATTTTTCTAAATTGACTACCAACTATCGCTTCTGAATTTGAATTTTTTAATGTTTGTACGGATTCCCATATTTGAATGAATTCTGATAGCTGAATTGGTAATCTAGCGCAAGCCCTACGCATTTTGGCGTATACTTCTAGGTTTTCTTTGGTAACTTCTCCACAAGTGCCTCGAAGACAATCACAGACCCGATACCAAGATGAATCGCTGATCGGTTTACCTAGTTTTGATTCGTAGAAGTCTTTTAGCGGTCGTGTTGTCTCCCTCATAGTTTCTGTACTCTCGGTGACTGTCAACTTTTGATGTCATTGATTCTGCGTGACCTCCTCGCATTATTCAGGTTGTTGTTGGGTGATTGTCATGCAGCATCCTTTCTCCCATGCAGGCTATAGGTATTGGGTGCGTGGTTGTCTTGGTGGGACAGTTTTGAGAGTTTCAGTTACTGGGATAATCGATGCACTGCTCTAGCAGACTTTGTTAAAAGCCGTCTTGGGCATGAAAAAATTTTCTAATCGAAACAATACTAGCATAGAATACTATGATTATTCGATGGCAATTCTATGGCAATGCCATTTTATGGAATTCATGAAGATAAAATCAACAAGGTAAAAGCAATGAATAAATGGATGAGCAAAAAAATCACAATCGTGCTGCCTGATACGATTCATGAGGATTTAGCGAAATGGGCTGACGAAGAAGGTCGTGCTACAGCTAACTTGGCAAGCTTTCTAGTCGAACAATCCGTGAGAGTCAAATTTCCTAACAAGTATCCATCACCCAGCAGTAGTAGAGGAGGGGAAGGTTAACCAAAAATTTTTAGAACAATGCTACGGAGAGAAAAATTTTCGATTGACCCCTTGGGTGAGTACTACATGGACTTACTCACTATTGATTCGATTTTTAAAATACATAGTGTAGCGCGTTCTTTTGTAAAACATTTTGCAGATAAATGTTCCTTCGTGGGGTGAAATTAGTGAATACAAGGACATATAAACATAAGCGATCAAAATCAGCATCAGCCAAAGAGTTTCAACAAAAAAATAATACGGTTGGTACGCACCCAAGCCCCGTTACACAACCACCATTATTTCAAATAACTGATGATGCTCCCGTAATGACTTCTTACCCTTACTTATCAGGGGCGCAAGCTTGTTTAGGAAAAAATCTTTGGGATGATATTGAAGGTGTTCCTTGTTTCCGGCGCTTTTTTGGTCAAGGTTTTATTGAACACAACATCATCAAAGAAAACCCGGAAACCAACAGACTAGAACTTATAGCTGGGAATGCAGCCTGGGAAATTATTCAGAAGTTTAACCCAGAAGTTGCTTATATGTTTTTAGTTTTTGCGTCTTGTGCCACGGATTTAGATCAACCTTGGTTGGGTGCATTTACTATTAAAGGAACTGATTTAATTAAAACTTTTGGTTGGAGCAATAGAACCGATTTAAGTTTAGGTAAGAAGCTGAAAAAACTTGGGCTACTTGCCCAGCAAGTAGCCCACCTAAGTATCACTATTAATCAGCTTGATTTAAAGCGGATGAAATATTCAGCGGAAATTCAAGCTATGTGGCAACTAAAACTTCAGTATACAGGTCAATTGTCTTTAATTTTAGAGCATAATAATCCACACAAAATTGACCATGAATTTGATGACCCTACAGAGTTATTTATTACTGTTAGTGCTAATGACTGGGTTCGACCATTTCAAGATTTAGATAATTACCGTTCGCTATATGAGTACGGACTTTTAGCTAAAAGTACTTTACAAATTAACCCCTATCAAAATCCAATTGCTGCAAGGTTAGCCGTGTTGTTAACCATTATGAGCCGAATTAAACTTGATGGAGAATATAAGGTAAGAACATTACTAAAACGGATAGGATATCTTTGCGAAACACAATTACAAGAACTTCAAAGTAAAAGTGGATACATCAAAAGAATTAAACTGATTCAGCAGTGGGATAATGCTCTCCTAACCCTACAGGATTTAGGTTGGAAAATTAGTTTTGATTCAGTTACTTACCCAGCATCAATCCAACCAATTTGGGTATTGGTATTATTAGAAGATAAAAAAGAACAGCGACGACCTAACGGGTGGTTAAATATTTGGCTAGAAGCCAAAGTGATTATCAAACCTACAGAAAAAATTCAGGAGAAGCTAGAAGCGATCAACGCTCCTGTACTTCCAGTTAGTAAGTCCAAGCCCCACTCCGAGCCAAAGCTTAAAACCGTATTCACCGATCGGAAGCGTTCGCACCCTACCAAACAAAAACTCACAGTAGACAGCCGAAAAAAAATCCCTGGATGGGCGTTGGAAGAAGCTTTAAAACTGAAAGGATGGACTAAATCGCATCTAGCAGAACGGTTGGGCTTGCAAAAATCGCTTCCTGGCAAATGGATCAATGGAACCCGTAAAATTCAACCTCTTCATCTAAAACGGCTTTGGGAGTGGTTATCTCCAGAATTAAACCAAGTTATGAGCAATTAAAACCACACTCATACCTGTCTACTTGTCTACCTTTTCTAAAATCGCCTCACCCAAGCTGTCTACTTCTCTAGAATCGGGTAACAGTTTCTTAACTTTTCTTCAAACCAATCCTACATTCAAATTAACCTAATAACCCCAAGTCCTTGACAGTAGAAGGTCTGGGGTTTTGTCTACCTTTCTACCATAAGCTATTCTCAATAAGCAAAACGCTGAAGATATTGATAAATCGTCTGTCTACCCTGCTTATTGAGAACAAAACGGCTCAAATGCATACTCAATATATCGTTGAGTGGGTAGACAACTTTTCTAGAATCCGGTAATGAAACCTCTAGAATCCGGTAATGAAACCTCTAGAATCCGGTAATAAGTTTTTTTTGAAAGCAGTGTGAATCAAGAGATACAGCTTGGTAGACAATCTTAATTAAGTTAACTAAGTTAACTGATGCCGATTTTTAGGTGCAAAAAAAGCGGCGTGATATTAATAGTGATTGTTCCGTGCAAAGATAACCACCATGAAAATTTCTTTAGGAGGTACAAGGGCATCTAAGTCTTGCAGAGAATTACTACCCTTTTACTTTTTGTTCTTTCAAGTTTCATATCCGGTTAAAGTGCTGCATCAGCCCACAACCCGGATGGAAACTGCTGTTCGCGTCAAAAATATCTTCATATAAAAAAGCTGGTTAGCACTCACGCCCCCGCTGCTTCTGCTTCCCCGACATCAACTTCAAGAAGAAGTTCTAGTCAGTAGCACCACACCCAAGCACGCTCGCTGCCAACCAACACAAAATCACTTAAACCTTAGCAAATTACAAGGCATAACATTGAAAGCTTTGTAACTATTTCAAACTTCTAGGGGAAGGTGTGAGTGCTAATCGGCTCCAAAAAAGGAGTCAGAAAATGCAAAGAATCTTCACCCGACGGGTTTGAAGGGGTGTACTTTGATGTCAGAAAGCACCAAACACCTCAACAACCTAACGCCCAGCCAATACCAAGAACTCGCCATAGATAGCGCCATCCACCCCGCGCTAATCGCAGCGAACTTCAAACACATCGCGGGCGTAACCGCTTACGAATACCTATTCATCTCAAAAGACCTACCCCGCACCAATCCCGGAAAAATCACGAGTGGCTACCTCAAGCGCTATGCTCACGCAGAACACGGCGGATTATGGATTAGCGGGCTAGACCCCCATAACAAATGGAAACCAATGGAATGGGGGCGTTTTAAGCCCACCTACCCCCGAATTGATGAAAAAGGCAGATTCGTCAAATACGAATCCCCCCCCAAAACCCCCAACCGCGTCACCTACTTTGATGTACCCGACTGCATTTGGGACAAAGTAGCCAAACGGTACGGAATCAAGCGGTACAATTCCCCCCTAGCATTGCGCCTCCGCGATAGATTGCATCCGCTAAACTTCTGGGAATGGGTACTGGCACATCCAGAAATTCCCATAATCCTGTGCGAAGGCGAAAAAAAAGCCGCTGCATTGTTGAGTTTGGGATTTGTGGCTATAGCACTCCCTGGTATTTGGAACGGACGAGTTGGTAAGAAAGACTTTGACGAACGCTTGCACCCCGATTTACTGCCACTGGCACAACCGGGACGTAAATTCCAAATTCTTTTCGACCACGAAACCAAATTTAAAACCCGGTGGGCAGTGTTCCAAGCCACCATTCGTACCGGGAAGGCTGTAGAAGCCGTGAAGTCTGCCACCGGGGATAATCCCCGTGGCGAGCTTCACGTCAAATGTCAATGTGAGGTCATAACACTTCCGGGACCAGAGAAGGGCGTTGATGACTTCGCTAGCGCCCGCAAAAAGGACGCTGATGTTTTACTCACAGCCATCATCAACGATGCCAGGTTACTTGACGATTATCGGCGTTCATTCCACATCAGCCACCGGGGACTGAGCAGCAAATACAAACCACACGTCCGGGTAAATGTCAAGTATTTATCCGATGCCATAAAACTTCCATTGTCAGGACTAGTTGTTTTGTCCAGCGACATGGGGACTGGTAAAACCGAATTGATGAGAAAATGGCGATTGGAACATCCCAATGTAAAATTTCTTAACAATGGGCATCGGGTGAATTTGCTCAAAAACCTGTCAGAACGCTTGCAAACCGATATGTACTCGTCCTTGAGTTACGGCGATTTAGCTAAAGCCAAAGCTTTGAGCATCACCATTGACAGTTTACATAAGCTCAACACCGAAGCCCTGGAATACGGCTGTGTTTTTATAGACGAAGCTTGTCAGTACCTCACCCACCTGCTAACTAGCAAAACCTGTAGGGAATACCGGGCGCAAATTTTGGAAGTACTCGAATACATCGTCTACAACGCCCAACTGGTGGTGATTGCGGATGCCCACATGGACGACATAACCGTGGACTTCTTCCGAGCAATCCGTCCCCAAGGCGAAGAACCGTTAATTTTTGTTAACGATTGGAGAAACGGGGGACGTGTTGTTCACTGGTACGAAGGCAAAGATTCTTCTAGCTTGGTAGCCCAAATTTCCTCCGCGCTGATGACGGGGCAGAAAATCATGGTAGTTGCCGATTCTAAAAAATTCATCAAGAAACTTGAAAAGTCGCTTTTGATGTCCATGCGGGTGGAGGTTTCTGAGGAAGAGGCAGGGGGCAGGGGGCTCTTAGCAGGGGGAGCAGGGGGAGAAATAAATTCGGATGAGGCTTCGGGCGCTTCTAGAACCGTGTCGCAACGTCGTGTTTCCCACTCGGACGTTACGTCAGGGGACGGGGCAAGTGGCGCAGAAGTAGTTGAGTCCGCAAATAATTCTTCAGATCAAAAGCTCACCCCTGATGTGCCTCGCCGCATCTCCCAGGAAAATGCAACAGGAGCAAAGGCAAAGGGGTTCTTAGCAGGGGACTTCGGACAAGGAGAAACCTCTCCCACTCCTCCACTCCCCCACTCCCCCACTCCTCTACGCATCTGGTCAATTCACTCGGATAATTCCGGTAGTAAAGAAAATGTTGCCTTCATCAAGGACATAACTAACTCTGTAAAGGACGTAGATGCCCTTCTAGCGTCTCCTAGCCTGGGAACTGGGGTTGATATTCCTAATTATCATTTCGATGCCGTTTACGGGGCATTTCACGGGGTTTCTCAAACTGCTACCGAATGCGCCCAACAACTTTACCGCTATCGTCCCAAAGTTCCCTTTCATATCTGGGTCGCTCCTAGACCGCCTTTTGGTTACAAAGACACCAATGCCAATAAAATCAAAGAGCGGCTGCTGCAAACCAATCAATTGACCGCGTTCCTGATCCGAATTGACCGGGAAACGGGTAAGCGCGGTGCTGAAAAAGATTGGGCATTGGATGCATTTTGTCAAATTGAAGCCAAACGCAACCGATCGATGAACAACCTGCGTACCGATTTACGCGAGTTGTTGACGGAAATGGGCAATCAAATTATCCCAATGGGGGCGGAGGATGATAAAGAAACCGCAGAACGCCTAAAAGATGCCGCAGCTGCGTTGGCTATTGCATATAACACTGGTGTCGTCGAAGCCAAGGATATTTCTGCGAAAGAATACCGCAGCTACAGAAGTAAGGATTATCTCAACCCCGAAGAAATGCTCTCGTGCGAGAAATTCCGCATTAAAGATGCTTACGGGATGGAAATCACTGAGGAGTTGGTAGCAAGGGATGATAAAGGTAAGTTAATTAAGTCAATCATTAATTTGGAAGCAATTTTATCTGAGACAGATGGTGTAATTACTGATGATAAAACGGGAAGACAACACCCGGCTCCACCAAAAATTGTGACTGAGAAAGACCATTCAGAACGCTTACATTACCCGTTATGTATGGATTGGGGTAATTACTCTGCAAAATGGCAGGCTCGGTTCTTCCTGGGGCTAGATAAAATGCTCAAACGTTTGATAAATGGAGAAAGAATTACTGCCAAAGACCCAGAATTATTACGGATGACTAAACTTGCCGAACAAATGGGGCAACATATAAAAGCCATCCTTGGGTTTACCGTCCCAGAGAATTCCGAACCAATATGGTTGTTGGGATTGTTACTTGAACAATTGGGCTTAAAGCTGGATGACGATAAACCTGGTGCAAGGGGTAAACAAGTTAAACATCACTTTTTAGATGCTGAGAAGTTGGAGTTTGCACTCTCGGTAATTGAGCATCGGGAAAATAAACGTCAGCGAAAAGAGGAACGAGCGCGTCAAGATGCGGAATCCCAGCGGCGATATCAGGCTGGAAGGGAAGCACAGTACGGGGTTGCACCTCCGCCTGACCCGGTATCCACCCCCCCCCCTAATGGTATAGGGAATTCCCCATTGAGGGGGGTGGATACTACCGCAAATAATGGGGTGAATTTGGAGAAAAGCGATAATTCCTCCCCTATATATGAAGTCGGTGGGGATTGGGAACCCAATGATGGGGACAGCACTCCGATTAGAACCAGCCTAGCTATGCTTCGGGAAGCGATTGTCGGAGGTGTGGAAGCGGTTCTCGCTACTATATGTCGTTGGACTTGCGATCTGCTTGCAGCAGCGCTTCGCTATCGACGTTGGTGTGCGGTGCTGCTGTTGGAGGAAGTTGCTGAAGGTGAGTTACGTAAGTTGGAACAAATGATACCTTCTTTTTATGCGTGGTTGGGTGAATTTGCTAGTTAATTAGTGAATTTACGTAACTTAATTTATACAGCGTCAACAGCAATTAATTGACGTGTAGGATTTGTTTGTCTAAAAATCGTAATTAACTGCTTGAAATCGGAGGTTTATCGCTTTTTATTAATCTTAGTCATAGAGTATTGTAACACCTGCCTAATACTCTTCTTGATGCCGGTAATGCTTCATAATCATATGATTTTGGAAGAATTAAGCTATTTCTCCCATCTCTGTTTGCCGTAAAGAAATTGAGAAGTTTCTCCTAAACCTTGACCGCGTTTCCATAGGTGCATTCCTAAATTAAGTTGGTCTAATTCCCAGGCATTTAGAGCATTAAGAACATCGTGGTCATACTCGACGAGAGCATCAGCTAATGTAATCGCGTTTTGAGCAGCTTTGGATACACTTGCTGCTGTATGAGGACGGGGAATAAACGCTGCATCTCCTACCAATACAACGCGCTCGAACGCCATATTAGGTACGCCCAAATCTAAAATTGCCTGTACAAAAGGTTCTTTAGTTGCTGCGATCAGTTTTTGAAAAGGTGGAACTAGCACGCGCTCGGCATATTGTCGCATTTCTAAATCGATATCATTCGCCATCATTCCTGGCGGAATAGAATAATCTCGACGTTTGCCATTTTTATCCGTTAAAACGCGGGGTAGTTCTGTAGCTTCATCATAATTGACATACCAAACCCAGTTAAAGCGACGTTCTCCAGGAACTAACGATTCATTCTCACCTGGAATCACATACTGAAGAATATGGGAATTGCGGAATTGATAGAAAACAAATCTTTCAGTCATGATTGCTGCTGTCTCTGGATCTAGTTCCCCTTCATTTACTAATCCCCGAAAGCCAACATAGCCAGCGTACATGGGGTCGTAAGTTGGTAAAAGGATATGACGAACGGTAGAAGTAACTCCATCAGCACCAACTAATAAATCTCCCGTTGTTTGAGTGCCATCGGCAAAAAATGCCGTAACTTGTTTGTCGTTTTGTTGAAGATTGGTTAGAGATTTGCCTTGATGATAATGCTCGTCGGGAAAATGCCGTCTCAAAGAATTGTAAAGAGAATTCCAAGAAGTTAGAGTCTGACGCATGGGCATTGCCTGAATACTGCCATTGCGCTGTAAATAATACCTTTCGGATGCCACTACGCCTAAGTCCTGATGAGGAATGCCAGCCAAATTGAAAGCTTCTACTACATCTGGCTGTAAAACCACCCCACCTCCCCGACTGCTGAGGTTACGCTTAGTTCGTTCGTAAATATCCACCTGCCAGCCAATAGCGCGTAGTAAAACTCCTGTAAATAATCCAGCGAGCGAACCACCAATTACAATCGCCTGACGATTTACATTCATTTGGTTTCCTCCAAATACTTGTGGACGAACGTAACCGCCATTGCGCCTTCCCCAACGGCAGAAGCAACTCGTTTGACCGAACCGTGCCGGACATCTCCTGCCGCAAAAGAGCCAGGAACGCTAGTTTCGAGGAAAAAAGGGTCGCGATCTAGTTTCCAACAATCGGGGCAACCATTTTTGAGTAAGTCAGAACCAGTAAGCAGAAATCCCGCCTTATCCCGAATAATATTGGTATCTTTCGCCCATTCCGTATTAGGAACACCACCAATACAAACAAAGAGATGCTGGGTATCAACTTGAATAGTCTCACCATTACGACGGTCAGCAATAGTAATCTGCTGTAAATTTTTATCTCCTTGAAGTTCGCTAACTTGAGAGTTAAATAGCACTTCAACATTGCTGGTATTGGTAATGCGATCGCTCAAGTATTGGGATAGAGAATCGGCTAAGTTACTGCCGCGAACCAGCATAGTCACTTTGAGGGCATACTGAGAAAAATACATTACAGCCTGCCCTGCTGAATTGCCGCCACCGACAACAAATATGTGCTTATTAGAACAGAATGGAGCTTCGCTAGCTCCCGCCCCATAAAACACTCCTTGATTGAGGAATCGGTCTTCATTCTTGAGATTGAGCTTTCGATATTCAACACCTGTAGCGCAAATGTTGGCACGGGCAACCATTTTGCTGCCGTTTGCCATATCCACATGAATTCGATTGTTTCTAAATTCTGCTTTGACTCCTTCCCGCAAAATCAGTAATTCAATCCCAAATTTGACCGCTTGCTGTCGAGCTTTTTCTGCTAAGTCAGCACCGCTAATTCCTTCGGGAAAACCTAGATAATTTTCAATTAGCGAACTGCTACCTGCTTGTCCACCAACAGCATGACGTTCGATCAGAACTGTACGCAATCCTTCAGAGGCTCCATAAACCGCAGCACTCAAACCAGCAGGACCGGCACCATAAATCGATAAGTCGTACTCCTTAAATTTCGGCTGTGTTACCCAGCCTAAGTGTTGGGCAACCTCTCGAACGGTGGGAGCAAACAGTTGAGTGCCGTTACTCAGTTCGACGATTGGTAAGCGCAACTCATCCAGCGACGAAAACCCTAATTTTCGATTACAATCTTCATCGCAAGTCAACTCAATCCAATCAAACTCAACTACGCTACGTTTGAGAAAATCTCGGATTTCATAGGCTTGTGCGGAATTTGGTTGACCGTAAAGCTTAACTTTGGAAATATTTGCATCATTATTCATAATTTGTATCTGTTACTTGATAACCTCTGTATGCCGTAAGTAAATAAGTAGTTATGCTTTTGTCAAAAGCATGAGAGCATTTTGTAAGGCAGCTAGAAAGACTTCTACCGATTGCCCACCAACAATGATTTCTCGACCGATTTTGATGGTTGGTACGCTGCGAATTCCGGAAATAGCAGCAATTTTTTCTAACTCTCGAACTTCTTGTATTCCTGCATCGGTATGAAGAAAATCTTTGGCTTTTTGCTCATTGATTCCGACATCAGCCGCAAGTTTAGCTAGAGTTTCGATATCTGTAATATCTTTTCCTTCAGTGAAATAAGCGTTGAGAATGCCTGTAGCCATTTCTGTCGCTTTACCTGAAGACGCAGCCAACCAAGTCAAACGGTGAGCTTTCAGTGTATTAGGAGTCTTTTTCATTAGGTCATAACGAAAGTTAATCCCATCTCCCTTAGTTGTCTGTATAGTTTGAGCATCAAGCTGTTGAGAATATTCCCAGCTACCAAATTTGCCTGTGCGATAAGCTTTACGCTCCATTCCTGCTTCTGGCATAGTGGGGTTTAGTTCGTAGGGATACCAAATTCGCTTAATGTCGATATTAGTATCTAGCTGTTTTATCGCTTTATTTAGTCGTGTTTCTGCAACTAAACACCAAGGGCAAATAAAGTCTGAGGTGATCGCGATTTCAATGGTTATCATGTTCATCTACTTATAGAATGAGACAGCATTAATTTTTTCAGTTGTATTTAGAACAATGTAAGTCGCCGCTAAATTATTCAAGGGTTGGATAATCGGTATATCCTTCTGCTCCACTGGTATAGAAAGTGTCGCGATTGTATTTGTTGAGAGAAGCATTAAGGGCAAAGCGTTTAGGTAAATCGGGATTGGCTAAGAAATGACGACCATAAGCGACAAAATCAGCATCATTACTTTGTAGAATTGCTTCACCCGTATCGCGGCTGTAGCCTCCTGCGGTGATTATTTTTCCGGTGAATATCGGACGGAAAAACTTTACTCCTAAGCCTAACCCATCATCTTCGATGGTCACATTACCTTTGATACGTGGTTCGATAATATGGAGATAAACTATGTCCAAACGACTTAATTCCCGAACAACATAACTAAAAGTAGCGTTCTTGTTTGAGTCGTGCATATCGTTAAAGTTACTACCAGGAGACAAGCGCACCCCTACTTTTTCTTTACCCCAAACGTTTACTACTGCTTGAGTAACTTCTAAAATAAAACGCGATCGCTTTTCTATCGAACCACCGTACTCATCTTCCCGTTGGTTGGAATTATCTTGGAGAAATTGATCTAACAAGTAGCCATTAGCACTGTGAATTTCTACCCCATCAAATCCAGCATCCTGAGCATTTTTCGCACCTTGTTGAAACTGTTCGATAACAGCAGGTATTTCTTCTAGTTTTATTTCTGCGGGGGTAACATGGGGCTGCTGTCCTTCGGTGGTATCTGCCATAGCTGAAGCAGCAATAGGACTGGGGGCAATAGGTAGTTCTCCTGGTTCTAAAAAAGAAGGATGGGCAACTCTTCCAGCGTGCCATAGCTGTAGAAAGATTTTTCCTCCTTTGCTATGTACGGCTTGAGTTACTTGTTTCCAGCCTTCTACTTGCTCTTGACTATAAATTCCTGGGGTGTTGGGATAGCCCATACCATTACGAGCTACTTGAGTGGCTTCACTAATAATCAATCCCGCAGAAGCACGTTGAGCATAATAGAGAGCATTTATTGGCTGAGGAACATAGCCAGCACCCGCACGACAGCGAGTTAAAGGGGCGAAAATTATGCGATTAGAAAGTTCAATTTTGCCTAAAGTCGTAGGAGAAAGTAATTTAAGCATCGGCAATTATTTTGTCTTTATAAGTTTATGTTTTAGAACGGGCAGCCACAGCCAAAAGAAAGGCGACTCCAATCAACAGCAATCCCGCAGTGCAGACTCCCTTCCACTGCCCAACGCTCCAGCCGTAAGTACCAGCTACTGAGCCTAGTGATGCTCCCAAAAATGTTGCGACCATAAATACTGTATTAAGACGGCTACGGGCATCTTTGTCGAGACTGTAAACTTTAACTTGGTTAGCTACCAGTGCGCCTTGACTACCTAAATTGAGCAACACACTGCCGATAATCAGTCCCCAAAGTTGGGTGCTAAACTGCCAAAAAATTAAGTAAGAGAAGGTTGCGACTACGACGGCAGCACTTACCATCGAGTGTAGAGTTTTGGCAGTTCCTTTATCTGCCATCTGTCCTAATAAGGGAGCGACAATAATTCCCGCAATACCGACTAACCCAAATAAACCAACGGCATTACTGCCATAGTTATAGGGAGGACGAGTAAGTAAAAAAGCTAGGGTTGACCAGAATACGCTAAACGCTCCAAACAGCATTGCTTGGATTAAGCTTGCCGAACGTAAAGCAGGATAAGACTTGATTAATTCCCACAGAGATCGCAGTAGTTGTCCGTAGCTCAATTTGGATTTAGGTTGATTTTTGGGAAGCAGTTGAGAAGATGCGATTGCCAGTATTGCCATTACACTTCCTGCCATCCAATAAATACTGCGCCATCCGAATTGTTCTCCCAACCAACCGCCAAGGGGTCTAGCAAGTAGAATCCCCACAAATAAAGCACTCATTAGATTGCCAACCATTTTTCCTTGAATACGGTCAGGAACTAAGTCGGTAGCAAAGGGCAATAAGATTTGAGCCGCAATAGTAGCCGCACCGATACCGTAACTTGCCAAAATCAAAATATTGAGACTGGGAGACAGTGCCGCAATGAATAGAGTAATGGAGGTAATTGAGAGCATAGTTACAATTAGGCTGCGTCGTTCCAGGCGATCGCCTAATGGCACAAACAGCAGCAAGCCTGTGGCATATCCCATTTGAGTTAGGGTAGGAATCCAACCTACTTGGGCAGCATTCTTATTAAAACTCTGGGCAATTTCGGCTAAAATTGGCTGATTGTAGTAAAGATTCGCCACTGCAAAAGCACAGATAATCGCCATCAACCAAAAGGTTTTAGGTTTCATATATTTTCTGCGAGCTTTCTTTGACCCGTTGTGACTCAAAGTTAGTTAGTTGGCGGTCGATTACACCAGGAAGTAAATAAAATAAGGAAATCAACCCATAAAGCACCAAGCTCAAAGAAGAATTTATCAGAGCTAGGAACGCTGTCAGCAAATAGGCGATGGGATAACCTATACTCCAAATAGATGCAAGGCGAATAATGTGGCGTTGGATTGAATTCTCGCTTTTTATGTACCTATTTAGAACATAAAACCAAAGAATGTTGTAAACAAAACCAGTAATTGCTAGAGAAAAGCCATAAAAGGCAACTATAAGCGGGTATTGTCGATATGTGCCTAAGATTGCAGTCGAGCAGGGAATAAAAGCAATACACATCAGCAAGAACAAGTTAATAGTCAAACTAACGCGATCTACTCGTTTCAGGAAATGAAACAAAGCATGATGATTGAGCCAAATTACGCCAATTACAATGAAGCTCGTACCATAGGTAATGATATGAGGGAAAAGATTTAGCAGTGCATTCCAAACCTGTTCGGATGTCGCATTGGTGATATCTTCAATCCGAATTTCTAGTGCTAACAAAGTAATAGCGATTGCAAAAACACCGTCACTAAATGCCTCAAAACGACTGAAGCTCATTTGCATATTTTCGCTCTCTCGTTGGATATTGAGACATTGTTAAATCTGACTGCTTCATAAACTTTAGTCTGGCTCTTTAATTAATTGAAAAGATTTTTGATTTACTAAAAATGCTGTGGGATAAACCCTGACTGTAAATTGAATGGGCATCGGCAATTATTTGTCGCTATGAAAGATACACTTAATCTTATAAAGACTTTGCGGTTAAATAAATAGACAAAGTAAGGTATTTAGCTGTATGAAGTTAATATAAAAAGATATTTAAGCTATTTTGCCTTATTAAATTCAAACTATGAATAATCAACTACAAAAACTGCTTGACGAAACAAGTTGGCAGATTCTCGCTATTTTACAAGAGAACGCCCGTATTCCCTTTAAGGAACTGGGAGAGCAGGTAGGACTGTCTGCGCCAGCCGTAGCCGAACGAGTACGTCGCTTAGAAGAAGCAGAAGTAATTACCCGCTATAGTGCAGAATTAGACTTAGAAAAACTTGGATTGCCGATTGTAGCTTTTATAACTCTCAAATCATTTGGACATAATTGTTCGGAAGTTAGATCGCTTCTACATAAATGTCCAGAAGTACGAGGCTGTTATCGTGTCACAGGTAGCGATCATTATTTAGCTAAGGTATCTGTAACCTCTGTTAGCCATTTAGAGCAATTAGTTGATCGCTTTATCCCTTATGCAAATGTGACTACTTCAATTGTGCTTTCAACTCCCTTTACCGAGCGAGCGATTAATAATGATATTTTCCAATAATTAATAGGATAAAAATCCAAAAATCATCCGCCTCGAAAAGTATACTATTTGAATAGGTCACTTAAATCACTTATGACCAAAATCATCGCTATTTTCAACCAGGCTGGAGGAGTTGCCAAAACCACCCTAACCCAAAACCTGGGCTACCACCTAGCACTCCGCAAACACAACGTCCTGCTCATAGACATGGACCCGCAAGGCTCCTTAACAATCTTCATGGGCTTAGTTCCCAGAGAATTGGAGAAAAGTATATATGATGCCATAGTAGAAGAACAACCCCTACCAATAACGTCGGGGATTCACGGCATGGACTTAGCACCTACTAACACCACCCTGAGTACGGCGGAAATGCAACTAGTCAATGCCGATTTACGCGACTTTCGCCTCAAATACGCCATTGAACCAATTCAAGAAGAATACGACTTCATCTTGATAGATTGCCCTCCCAGCTTAGGACTGCTAAGTTACGTTTCTCTTGTCGCAGCAACTCACGTCCTCGTACCCATAGAAACCCACTTCAAAGCCTTTGAAGGCACCAACGAACTCCTTAAAACCGTCGCCAAAGTTCGTACTAGAGTTAACCGTTCTCTGGAAATAGGCGGATTTGTTCCCACTAAATACGATGCCCGTAACTCCCAGGACACCCGCACCTTGGGAGCCATCCAAGAACAACTTGCCGGAGTCGGAAAAGTCCTTCCTCCCATTTCTCGCTCAACCACCTTTGTTGATGCATCAGAAGAAAGAATGCCCTTAGCCGTATATCAGCCAAAGCATCCAGCTATTCCCGTACTTGAACAAATAGCCATTCATATGGAGTCATTATGAACCGCAAACGTAGCCAACCACTTAAAAGTCAAATTGACGTACCTTGGGACACCACAGATGTTTCAGCTACCGAGAAAGCCGATTCCACCAAGAACGTACCATTAAAACAAATTCATCTAGCCGCAACTCAACCCCGCCGCTACTTTGACCCCAAAGCGCTCTCAGAATTAGCCCACTCCATCAAACAACACGGCATCTTACAACCCCTATTGGTGCGTCCTAGAGCTAGAACTGGATACGAATTGGTAGCAGGAGAGCGACGTTACCGTGCAGCCAAAGAATGCGGATTAAAAGATGTACCCGTAGTTATCCGTGAATTAAGCAACGAAGCAGCCTTCCAACTAGCATTAATTGAGAACCTGCAACGAGAAGACCTCAACCCCGTAGAGGAAACAGAAGGCATCTTACACCTACTGGCTATCAGATTAAGTAGAGCAGTTGAAGAAATTCCTCCCTTACTGCGCCGTTTACAACATGAACGTAAAGAAGCTGCAAAATATAATGACAATAACGCTATTAGCAAAGAAGAAACTGAAGAACTAGAATCTTCCAATAACGTTATTGGGAAAAACAAAGATGATAATTTAGACGCAGAAAATAAAGTTATTGTCACAGAAGAATCTTATATAGAAGAATCTTCCAATAACGTTATTGGAAAGAAAGAAACTGAACAATTAGACGTTGACAATAAAGTTATTGTCACAGAAGAATCTTATATAGAAGAGTCCTCCAATAACGTTATTGTCAAAAACAAAGATGATAATTTAGACGCTGCCAATAACGTTATTGAGGAAAAGGAATTAGACCCACAAGAAACTGACAATAACGTTATTGTCAAAAATGAATCGGATAAAAGCAAGTTATCTAATCAAGAAAATCCAGAGCTAAAAATTGTTGAGGAAGTGTTTAACGGCTTGGGTTTAATGACCTGGGAATCATTCGCTAACAACCGCCTGCCCTTATTAAACCTCCCAGAGGACATTTTAGAAGCACTAAGAAAAGGCTCCCTTGAATACACCAAAGCCAGAGCCATCGCCCAAATTAAAGATACTTCTGAGCGCGTCGTCTTCTTAGAGCAAGCTATTAAAGAAAACTGGTCTTTAAGCTCAATCAAACAACGCATCAGTGAGAAGAAAACCCCAGACTCTACCCCAATAACCGAATCTAACGATTACAAAGAGCGCTTTACTGCTGCGGCTACGAAGCTGAAGAAGTCGCCTATTTGGTCAGACCAGAAAAAACGCAAGCTCCTAGAAAAATTGCTTTCACAACTGGAGGCACTCACACAGTCAGGTTGAGATAAATCATAACCATATATAGTTTTACTTGGCTCATGTTAGAACAAAGAAACTTCAACTATGAATGACTATTTTTATTTATCTCCTATGTGGAACTAGGAATGTGGAACTAGGAATAATTTCTTACTATTATCTGCCTTCCGCGTCATAATAAAATAGCTAGAGGAAGTAACAGGATAATATTTTAATCCGTAGCCATTAAAAATAGGAGTAAAGTAATGAACGCTCACAAAGTAGAAGCCGTTTTAACTGAAGATGGAACTTTGATGCTGCATGGCTTGCCTTTTCATGCAGGGGATACTGTAGAAGTAATTATTCTCGAATCTCAAGCTTCACAGCAGACCGTTGTACTACCTAGTCAAGTGGAAACAAATCTTTATCCTCTGCGTGGAAAAGTAGTCCGTTATGATGACCCAACAGAACCCGTAGGTTTGGAAGATTGGTCCGTTTTGCAATGATTATACTTGACACGCATATCTGGGTTTGGTGGGTTGATGGTAATAAGCGATTAACTGAAAAACATCGGGAATATATAGAGGGACATCAATCGAGCGGGTTTGGGAGTAAATATTGTTTCTTGTTGGGAAGTTGCCAAATTAGTAGAAAAGAATCGACTTATTTTTTCTTGCTCAGTTCATGAATGGTTGGAAGCAGCTTTGGCTTATCCGGGAGTACAATTATTAAATTTGACCCTACCAATAGTAGTTGATTCAACTCAACTAAGCGATTTTCATAGTGACCCTTTTGACCAAATTATTGTAGCTACAGCCTTCTTCTTATGGGTGTCCTTTATTAACTGTTGACGCGAAAATCCTTAGTTATTCAGGTGTGACAACGTTAAATTAGGTTTGTCAAGTTGTTATAAATATTCTTGAAAAGTTCAAGAGTATTCCGGGCTTGACTGGCAAGAATCAAGAATTCATATTAACTTAGATTCAACGTCACTTCCTTCGTCCTCGTTCGGAGTTCCCATGCAGCCGTCAGAAAAACTCATTCAAATAGTACAATCCTGGTTATCGTACATTAGATTAGAAGAACTGACTACTGCCGAAGTAGAACGTGGGTCGAATGCTTACCCAAAAATAATAGATAAAGGTGTGCAACTTGTCGGCAATAAGTTAATGTTGGATAACTCACTCTTCAAACAACTTTGCTCACAGCAAGCCGCAGTCAATAAAAGTAAACCCAATGAATTTCAAATAGCTGTAACCTTTCCCCAAATATACATAGTCCAAGGAAGAGCAAGAGAACAAAAAATCAAATATCTGCCACTCTTCACCATTGACATTTCTCAAATATTCCGAGGAAGATATCGCAAAACAGGTTGGGACTTGACCGAATTCGAGTTTCAACCAGTAATCGTCAACTTAATGCGACTCTACGGCTTAGAAGAAGAAGTTGCCGAATCATTAATTGTCGCAGAAGGCATATTGAAATTTTTCTCCGATACTTGGCAAAGAAAATTTTCAACCATAAACGACTTTATCGACCAAGTAGACTTACCGGACGGTAACTATAAAGCTGGACGACAACCTTATTTACTGCGCTGCGACTTTGTACCATACAACGCTCAATTAAAACAAGACCTGCGAGACATATTAAAGCAACTTCAAGATGCACCAGATGATTGTAAATGGCTGGTTGATAATCATCCTGCTCTTGAATATATTTGCAGTACACCATTACCACCCGAACATGAAGTCATGTTTTGGGGAGCATTTCCTTCTCACGCACCCGACTCATTCCAAGCCTCAGCACTCAAACACGCCCAACAGAATCCGATAACTGCCGTTCATGGACCACCAGGGACGGGAAAGACTGAATTATTTTTACATTTAGTAGCACAGCAAGTTGTAGGAAGAGCGCTGCGAATTGTTCGCGGGGAAGAAGATGCGAGTAATCTAACGTTATTTGCCAGCACCAACAACAGTGCTATTCAAAAATTTCAGCAAAGATTTTATGAGAAATTCCCCACCGAACACTTTTATTTAGACGGTGGTAGTCAAGGAGTTATCAAGCGTTCAACACTACCAAAACTACAACAGGCACAAGACTGGCTGCGAGCTACTGAATTCAATCAAGAGACATGGGAACAAGCCAAACTTGATTTATTATCAGCAGAAAACGAAATCCAACAACTCATAGAGCAAGATAGTTTCAACGAGAGCCAACAAGCTGCTAACACAGAACAGTTATCCCAACTAGATGCCCAAATCCAATCTCTCAATGACGAAATTGCTGCTATTCATGAGGAGTTACGAGTAATAAGCGAGCAGCAAAAGAGTTTGGGAGATTATGCCGATTTCCCTTCTTATGCCTACCAGCAAATAAAAGAAGGATTATTAAGAGCAGAACGGGAATTACCAAAACAGTCCGACTCAATCGCCAAACGCGCCTTTAACTTAATTAATTTTACGAATGATAAACTAGTTTTTAAGCGTCTAGCGAATCACATAAACGCTGCTGTTTTAAATACCTTGGCGACAGAACATCCTTTCCAGCTACCTATAAATCGAGAAGGTTTAGCTGCATCCCAGACATCCGTAAACCAAAAACTCTTATCCTCCCAACAATGGCAGAATCTTAATCCAAAAGTAACCGCAATTCAAACGCAACTGACAGCGTTAAATCAGCAACTGGATTCAAAACAAAGTCATTACCAACAACTCCAAACACAACTTGATAGCTATCCAGACGAAGACTTTTACAGCCGCTTTTACCACGACTATCACTCACAACAAGTAGAACTATTTCAACGTGCTTTCTCGTTCCTTCAACAAGAAACACTCCGACGTAAAGATAAAGTCATGCAGGCAGTAGAAACCTACGGAAGCGCTTTAACGGGAGACGGAGATGCATTGCTCAAACTTGAAACTGAACCCGATTCTATCTACCGTTTTTTAAGTTTAATTTTCCCCGTTATTAGTTCCAGCTTGCAATCAATACGCAATATGCTACCCACCCTTCACTTCAATAGCATTGCGCTGGCTCTTGCTGATGAAGCAGGAACAACTTTAATACATCAACTATTCCCCTTGCTGGTTCGTTCCCAGCAAGCAGTTGTAGCAGGCGACCCAAAACAAATTGAGCCAATTATAAACCTGTGCGACGACACCATCAAACAATACCTCAAAACCGCATTTCTGGAACAAGGTATGACCAATGAAGACTATTATCGTTATGCCCCCACAGCTAAATACACCGCTACCGCTTATCATCGCGCTGCTGGCGCTAACGGCACAGAAGGAGACTTAGGTACTGGAATTGTCTTAAGAAATCACTACCGCTGTGTCCCCCCTATTATCAAGTTTTGCAGCCCCAACTATAAAGATGGCTTGCAAATACTTTCAAATTACGATGACTCTACACAACAGCCGCACCTACTGGCTTACCACGTCCAAGGAAGCCATATAAATAACACCAATCCAGAAGAAATTGATGCTGTAGAAAACGCGATCGCCTTTCTACTAAAAAATGGCTACTCTATTAATTCGGGCAAGGAAGGCGAAAACTTGAAGACAATTGGGGTAATGTCACCGTTTTTGCAACAAGCCAACGCACTCAAATATCGGCTGATGAAGTGTTGGCAAGACTTTTCTTATCACGATATTGGTACAGTTCATACCTTCCAAGGAGGAGAGAAAGCAGCCATAATATTATCTCCTTACCAATGCCATCAAGAGCATAGTTTTTGGTTCCTCAATCGTAAACCTAATTTGCTAAATACAGCCGTTAGTAGGGCAAGGGAATTGTTTGTTTTAGTGGGCAATCTTGAAGAATTAAAACGGGCTGGTGGGGAAACTAAGCGGTTAGTCGAACACATCGAACAACATGGTGAAATTCGCTCTATTAATTCTTAAATTCTTCCGAGGCTCTTATCAAAATAAGATGGAAGGTCGTAGAAACGTCTCGATATATTTGTAGTAAATATTAATAGGTAAAAAACGAGTTAAATTATATTCTAGTAAGCGGCTTTGCTACGCTAAACATAAATTACCTTACAAATATGCCATGACTCTCAGCGAAATTTTACCAACAGTTAACCAGCTATCACATCAAGATAAACTACGATTAATTCACTTTCTCCTGTTGGCAGTTGCTAAAGAAGAAGGATGTAGCTTAGAAACCAGTGACGCAGAGAGTACGCTCTTGAATCAACTCGCTTCAACCAGTGCCACCGTTTGGTCGCCTCAAGCTGATAATAAGTCAGTACAAGCCTTATCAGACCTGTTAGCAAAAGCAAAAAAAGAATCCAATGCTTGAAGGTCATCGTTTTTCATTCACAGAAAGAACCGATAGTTTTGGGGAAATCAGCACCATGCCCTATTTACCATTAACTCTTAGTAATGGTAATAAATCCCTAGAAATAATGGGACTATTAGATACAGGTGCAAGTGTGAATGTTTTACCTTATGAAATTGGGTTACAACTAGGTTACGTTTGGGAAGAACAAACCGTACCAATAGCCTTAAGCGGGAATCTGGGTGATAGCGAAGCACGGGGGTTAGTTTTATCGGGTGAAATTGTTAACTTTACACCGATATTGCTGGCATTTGCTTGGACTCAATCAAACAATGCACCTGTAATCCTTGGACACCTGAACTTTTTTGCAGAATTCAATGTGTGTTTTTATCGGCATGAATCAACTTTTGAAATTTGTCCCAGAAAATAGGAGATAGGCAATTGACCTTCCTACTGGCTATAAAAATCATTTATCTAGAACTGTTAGTATTCCAAGCCTTCCGGCGCTTTTATTACAATTTTGGAAAGAGTACCAATTTATTAGCAACTGGAAAAATCTGGCGGAAGGGTAGGTGCTGCCATGCGTAAATGTGTTATCCCACGAGTAATTTTTGTGGCAGTGACTACCCCCGCCTGATTTAGCGAAGCGGTTTCCAGTTGCGTCCTTGCTTGTGGTTTGTTATTAGACAGATGGTTAAGAAACCAGGTAATGGGGGTTAAAATTTAATAGATGCGGTCTTATGCATTGGCTGTACAATTCCGTTAGCGTTCCAATCCCCGATTCTTTTTCTTAGATGCTTCAAATTGCTGCACTTTTTGAAGCTGCAAACGCTCCAATTCCGCATTCCAATCCTTTGCTTTCGGGTGTGCTATGGTTGTCTGCGGTAGTAATTCTTTTATGGCTTGTGCAGTAGAGCGTCCCGCATCATCGTTATCGTAGGCAGCGGTAATAGCTCTCACTTCTCTAAGAAATTCTAACGGTAGGCAAATGGTGCTATCCACCGCCATATACATGGTTCTTTCGGATGGCATACCGGAGCGTTCATTTAGCCCAATCTTGGCGCACGAGAGCGCCTCAATAGGAGATTTACAGAGGACTACTTTTTGTATTTCATCCCCTGGCTTACCGCCCAAATGGAAGTAAAACCATCCCTCTCTCCGTTTTGAATTGGGCGTGTATCCCATAAACGAATTATCTTCTCCCCGCGTCCCCCGCAAAAATGCACCTTTCAAGGTAGTTTCTGCATTTCGTTGAAATTCTGCACTTACTGGAAGTTCGCGCATAGTAAATACGGCATTTTGCTGTTCATCAGCATATAGCCATCCCTTTTGATGAAGTCCTACGATAAAGTTTTCAGGCAATCCGCGTTTCTGTACCAAATAATCTTGTACGGATAGCCACTTTGATTCATCCGGGGTTGGTGGCTTAAAGGCTGGTACGGGTTCTTCTTGGACAATTTTAGTAGCTTGTTTTTCTATAAAAGCTTTGGTGGCACGCAGCATTTCTTCTTCCCCAAATTGGTCGTGTAACCAAGCAACAGAAGACCGAAAATTAGCATCGTTAACGTGCATGACTAAATCAATAGCCCTACCGCCACCTTTTTCTTCTGTAAAGTCGTACCACTTAGAACCATTAATACTGATAACTCTTCCCAAGCCCTTCCAACGATTTTCTCCAATATCTGCTTTATCAAGTCCTAAATTCCATGCCACTTCTTCCAGGGGCAAGTCCCTTAATTTGTCAGCTTGCTGTTTCCAATAAAAGTTTTCTGCTTCTAATTCAGCTACGCGCTTTTCTAACTGCTGCCGTAATTTTTCAGAAGCCGTTGCCCTTTGAGATGCCCGTCTTTCTAACTCTACAATTCTTTTGTGGTCTGCTAGCTGGTGATTGATGGATTGGATTGTGGGGTTTGCTTTGATACGTTCAAATAATTGCTGTGCCGTCTCCCCCCGTTTGGGTGCCAGTCGGTCTAATTCCAGCGTCAAAGGTTCTTGGTTGACTGCTTGGTAATATTCCTTAACTTTGGTGTGGGTGGCTTTGCTGCCCTTCACACCCCTTTCAATTCCCAAATGTGCCAAAGAATTGGCATAGCTATCCTGGAGTTTGGACATTTTAATGCTGGCTTGTTTACCATCACCCCCAAACATTTCTTTGTGGCTTAGTTGTTTAGTTTTGTCGTTGACTGGAACGATATAAGCGTGGATGTGGGGAGTAGATTCATCCAAATGTAGTTCAGCCCTAACGCATTTTTCTCCAAAATTTTCTTGCAACCATTTCGTCGAAGCATTAGCAAAATTCCACATCAATTTATCATTCCATTCCCCAGCTTTATTCGGGTCATGAGGACGAAAATATTCTGGGGATGCGCTTAAGAAAATTTCGCTGCATAGTACCGCATCTTTACGCGGCTTATGTTTAGTATTATCAGCTATTTTAGCTTTTACTATTTCTTCTAAAGACGGGTCAAAATCATTTCCAATCAGTCGAATATTTTCTTTATAAGGGTCAGCATTTGGTGTATCTTGGAGACGGGCTGTATGTTTTTCACTACCGCCCACATTCCCAAAACTTTTTAATTTCCCAACGCGCATGATTGCTAAAGCAGTCATTGAAAAACCCCACCAACAACGAGAGTGTGACAAGCCCCGTAGGGCGAACGTAACTTCTGTGTCCGAGAGAGCGTACAGCGAGCGAGGATGGGCGCAGCCCACCCCGCAGGGGCGCAGAAGTGAAGTGAGTACACGTACATTATAACGAAGCTACTCGAAATTGCTTTCGGGGGTAGGCGGAACGAGTAATGGTGGGGGAATATCTAGGGAGTACGAGAGGAGTAGCGCAATCCCGCGTACTATCAGTTAACTTGGTTGGGGCGAGACGTTTGTTTTAATTTATTAAAAGTTAAAATAAACCCCGATTTTATTATTTAAAAATGCAGAAATTATAAATAATATCAACCCTTTATAAATAATAAAATAACTCATTACAAATCACATTTTTAACCATAAATTAGGAACATAAATGGACAATCTTTCGCTATCGCATCTATTATTCACTTGTTAAAATAAGAATTAAAGTAGAGGAACTATACTGGTTTATCTATCGATAAAAAATTTCGGCATATTGGAGTATTTACTTGTTTATCAATAAATTCTTTATGTGAAGCAATTTCAGATTCATAAGTTGTCCTAATACCATTTATTTTGATGGAAATAGTTCCTCCACAACAACTATTACTGATTCGTCCTTTAGCGGGAAGAACATTCAAATGTGTAGGTTTTGAACTAGGAAGAGTAGCAGTACATTGTTTTGATAACTGAGTACATAAAATATGAGCATCTGGAACAGAAGAACGCACACCCTCTATTATTTTCGTATTTGGATTCTTGAAGCGATTACGACCGATTGAGAATATTATTAGTTTTGGTTTGGTCAAATTACATAACTCCTGAGCAAATGTTTTGCTATCTCCACTACCAGGTTTTCCACCATGATGAGGAAAAACAAGTATGTCCGCACTCAAACTACTTGCTTCCTTACTCAAATTATCAAGCCCCACTGTATCAATATCTGCTGCTAGTATAGCTACTCTATGAGAATCGTGAACTATGCCAACAACAGCCGATATTGAGTTGGAAGTCAATCGCCGTTTCTGTAAATCTGTTCCCCCTGCACCACTCAAAATCAATTCAGGAGTTGGTGCAAGTACTTCTATATTCACTGAGCCAATGTTAAATTGTCCCGTCTTGGTTGTCGTCAATTCTGATGAAACTTTAGTTCCAGAACGTTTACGTGCATCTTTTAAAGCAATACGTAAATCTAACCAAATATCACTTTTTTTGATTGAGTCAGGATTGATATGTACGTTATGAATTTTAATATCTTCATTTAATAGTAGATTAATAATACCTGCAATATGATCCGCATCAGAATGGGAAATTAGGATATGCAAAATTTCTGTAATAGATCGACATTCCAAAGTTTCTATCAAGCTAACTCCTAGTGGGCAGTCAATGACAATTACACCATCTGTATCTCTTACAACCGCACAATTTCCATGACCAACATCTAGAATAATAAGTTCAGGCGAGTCCATCATCTTCATCCGGCTCAGGTGCTAATTCAAACTTCTCAAAATACAAATCATCAGATTTTTCGGCTCCAATGTTAACGTGAGCAAATAAACGGACATTTGGCTTTAATTTATCTCTCAGATGTTCGGGAACAAGGGAAGCAGGAAAACGAACAGCTTTATGAGGATTCCAGCCTGGAACAAATGCATCTACAACAGGTTCGTGAGATTCTTCATCAATATCAGTAATCCTAACTATTGTTCTATAAGATTTTCTGGTACTTGGTATATGACCATGAAGTTCTAAGGTACAATCTTCAATTCCTTTGGCAATATTTGATGCATCAGCTTGCTCACGACTTAATAGCACAGGTATTTTACGTCTCCATTTTCTAATCGAAAAAGATGCATCCATATCTGTGTACTGAGTTATGAGTAGTGATGGAATTTGTCGGTCGTATAAAGTTGCTACTAATTCTGCTCCATAAAAGTTAGCAAGTCCAGAATTCATTAATCGGTGATCGCACACAGCTCCTTGAGCATTGTTCATAATGCGTGATGCCAATTCATTAACATCTTGAAAATGTCCCTCGAATAATAAAAGTGTTTCATAACCAGCTTCCTCTAAATCCCAAGCAGTTATTTCAGCTAGTTCTTTGTCATCATCAACTATAGCTATTGTTTTGTTATTGCAAGCTTCTGTTACCGTCATAATGGCTTTTTCCCGACGAGTGGTAATTCTATAACAAATTCTGCTCCACCTAACTCACCATTTGCAATCACCTGTATCTTTCCTCCCAGATCGGATACAGAATCTTTGACAATTGTCAATCCCAAACCTGTGCCACTTTGTCTAGTTGTTCTACCAGGCAACCATATTTCATCTAGTTTTATATCACGAATACCAAGCCCATTATCTAAAACTTTGAGCCGCACATAACCTTCTCCTGTTTCAGTAGATATAATTACCTTGCGTCCTTCATTACGTCCCCCTTCCACATTAAAAGCATTGATAGTATTGGTCAAAAGGTTTGTTACAATAGCTTCTAGAAGAGCAGTGCTTCCATAAATGCAAGGCTCACCATCAAGTTTTTTCCGGTTGACTTTAATTTTACCGTCATCAAAAAAAGGTTGAAAAAGTTCAACTACATCATCAATCACACTATGAATATTGACAACACCTGTGCGACGTTTTTCCCGTTTCAATAAGTGCAGTGGAAAATTGGAGAAGCGCAGCAATGATTTAGCTATTTGATAAAGCTTTGTAACAGGTTCTTCTAAAACATTTTGATATTTTTCTTTTAGACTTTCTTGACCTTTCTTTTCGATTCTCTTAGCTATTTTTTCAATTAAGGTAACTGGTTTACCAGACTCATGAGCAAAAACTGCTGCTGTTGTTCCTGCTGTAGCCAGACTACGATAAAGCTGAAGGTCTTCACGCAAGACCTTTGTTTCTACCTCTTTTGCACTTTCATACTGCTGAACAACTCTTAGGACAATCTCACGAGATTCCTCTGGAACTTCTTCTTTAATAACCTCTTCAATTCTTGCTTTTGCAACTGTAACCTGATGACTAGATTGTTGCTTAACTATTTCTCGCTTATTTTCAATTGTTTTCAGCCTTTCTTTAGCTATCCAATCCAATACATCAGTAGTGAATCTTTTTAATTCCAAAAAGGCTTCATTTTCAATAAAACCAAGCCGGTCAGTTTTTTGAATTAACTTATTATCAGGGTCATTGACAATTACTCTACCAATAACTGTACTTGTTGATGGTCGTACCTCTGGATTCCTCGCTCGTGCATAGTTTAATTTTAGCCAATCATCACCTTGGTCTCCATAAGGCTTGACTCGTAGATTTCGGTGGTATAAATGAACGTTTCCTACTTCTGCAAGCCATTTTCTAACAACTGTAGCAGAGACAGAAGAATTTTTCGCTGAAAAACTTTGAGGATTTAATAGAAAGATCCATAATTCAAATTTTGCTAGAGACGTTTTGTAAGAAGGTTCTTGAGTAATATCCTTATGCTGTGCATGAAACAATAAGTCTCCCTTCCAATCTAGCAATTTGGCTTCCGCAATACCTTGCGAATTTATATGGGAATACAACCGATATTCAGCATTTTCAAAGTAACTATCATTTACTTGTTTAGCAATGTCAGAAAATTCTGGAGCAATTAGCTGAGGACGGAAAGCAATATTACTATCAAATGGATCTGCTAGCAGTAAAAGTTCTCTAGCTAGTCTTTTAATATCACGATTACTGAATGTGTTCTTCAGATTATTAATTTTAATATTAGTTCCTTGCCTTTCATTAGTGCTACTTTTTTGGACATCAAAAGCAATATCTTCTACTACATCAGCTTCCTGAAAATCATGCCAATCAATTGTCAGAGAATATTCTATTCCTGGCTCATTTTTTGGTCTAGTTTTCAAGATTACTTGAGAACCTTGTTGTAGAGCTGCTAGCCTCCCTAATCCTTTATTACCTACAGGTCGGCGACCTAATGGAGTGATTTCATTAGCATCTTTTTTTGAGCGTCCTAGCACTAGCCATCCCTCACTGATAGCATTAATATCCATACCAACACCATTATCTGAAATGATAATCGAACCACCTATGGCGCTAGTATTGACAAGTTTTACTGTGCATTCAGTAGCATCAGCATCATAAGAATTCTTAACCAATTCAATAATTCCTTGGTCTGGATTCGGAACAAGTTCCTCTCCCAGCCTATTTAGGATTTTTGGTGAAAACTTAAAATGCATCATAATATGGGTAACATTTCAACAATTTTTATTTGATTAATTTAACTAAAAGCAATTTTACTCAAAATAAATTAGAAATTGAGGTAAGCTGTTCTGCATTTAATTTATATAACAGCCGTAGGCAAGATGCCTGTGCTACAGCAACCTGATGTTTAAATAGCTACTATCTCTCATGCTATAGATAGCCATATTGTTTAACTATAAGAGTAAATTGTTAAATCAAATCATCAAGCATCCTGATCAAAGCGTAAGGTGAGTAATTCTAGTACGAATTTTTTAAGTTTTGCTTACTTTTTAGGTCGGTGAATTAGGTATAAGAATAAATTGTAAAGTAAGAATTATTTTTGTGCGATCGCCCTATTTTATTTAGATGTAAAAGCTCGCGCTGCTAGTTCATCTACATTTAGAAAAAAGTTAAATTACATTTTATTATATTGACAAATTACACAAAATATGAATAAAGCTAGCACATAAACGACGGCTTTCTTGCCCAATTAATGCGCCCAGAAAATAATCAGACATCAAAAGTCTAAGGGTAAACCATTTATGTATAAACAGTTCGCACATTAAGTATCGGAAAGGCAATTTGCCTTCAAACCAAAACCGAGCAAAAAGCAAGGTATAATACTACAAGTGTCCAAACCCCTACAGCTAGGAGACTTCACCCCCACACCCACCTACTCTGGGCACCCACGATGCTCAGCATCAGTTCCTGAAAGTACTGTGTTTAAAGCATATGTGACAAGATGTGATGGTTAATATTCTTACTTTTACCTTAGTTTATTATGTAATACATTATTACATTAATAAAGTGTCACAGTTATAGTTGCAATTATGATGATTCTATGTGTTGAAAATCTTGATTAATGCATCAATAATTTTTGATTGATATATGTCTTCATAACTGTGATCTGCTTGCAGCAGCGCTTCGCTATCGCAGGCTACTTCATATTAGATTTACGAAAAGGCGATACAAGAAGGAAGGGGTCGGCGAAGCCATCGCAATTTCTCCCGACTCGAATTCCGTGCATGCACTTCAGGGCGACCTAACTTAATGCAATAAGGGTTGGCGGAAATCAAATTGAAGAGATGGAGTGTCAATAAAATACCAGTGATAAAGCCGTAGGAATGAACTAATGAAACCCTAAAAATTTAGGCTAATTAGACTTTGTGAACTTCCTTTTAAACTTTCAAACTTTCCCTAAACTTTTTTTTCTACTGAATACTAAAAAATAAATTTGTATATATAGTTACATTTGTTCATGTATTATTATAACGAAATATAGTAATTGTAACATTTTATATTTTATGACTAAGATTTTCAGTATACATAAGTATCTACGCATGACAGTTACAATTATGACATCATGAAGACTCAGGTATAAGTACAATACCTCAAATAAATGCAAAATAAAATATGAGGTATTGTATCAACGGATGATGTAGCCGCTTAATTAGGTTTTCTGTTCGATTGCTACTTACGGGGGTTTTTATGCAGGATAGTAAAACATTACACTTATGGGTACTGCGGAACTTCAAAAATGCTTATATTATTTATACTAGATTTGCTTTTTGTGGGTCGTTTTTCATCTCTTAGTCTAAACTTCATAAAACTCTCTTTATAGGAGAAATAAATATTACATTGAGTCAGTTTTTGCCAGATGAAACCAGTTACCTATTGAAGAAATAAACACATCGATAGAAAACAGTACCATAACTTATCTTTTGAAGTTTAAAGTTCTAAATATTTTCAATATGTTATGAGTCTCAGGTATCAAAATGAAATACTATATTATATAGCAAAAATAATAAAGATAATATAATATAATATTTCATTTTCAAGAGTAACTAATTCTAATTTGTTGCATTCTAAAAGTAAAATCTAAATCATTTATTTGTTGCATAACTAACATGAATAAAGAAGCTTTACTAGTCAAGAGCTTTCAAAAAGTATTTGAGAGTATGAATAATGAAGGGATAAAAGAGAGCGTTGATAAAAATGGAATTGATAAGTTCATTTCGGATTGTGCATTATTAGCTGCTACAACAGGTGCAGCTAGTGGATTTGGGGGATTTACTACGATGATTGTTGGAGTCCCAGCAGATGTAATAAATAACGTTATTCAACAGTTTAGAGTTACTTTGGGAGTTATATACCATAAAAAGGGAGTATATAAGGTTTCTTTCAGCGAATTTATGACAATAGTAGGCGTTTCATTGGGTGTAGAAGTTGGTGCATCTATAACAAAATCTGTAATGATAAGTATTGCTAGCAAAATACTTATTAGATTGTCTGCATCTACAGCAGGTAAGGCTATACCTTTTTTAGGTGCGGCTATTGGTGGGAGTGTAAATTATGGCTTTATTAAAGCTATAGGAGTTGCTGTCAAAAAAGTAGATATGAGTAATATTGTGCTTGATGCACACCTGAAACAGAATGATTCCGATATTAAAACTCGTTCGCTTCCCTCTTGAAAAATAATGAATTATTTATGTTATCAAATAATAATTAAAATAAAATATAAGAATGCTATCTTTTGATGTTATATCTACTAAAAATAAATCTTTATAAGGAGAGTTAGTTTGTCTAAATTATCGAATAATATTAGCTTAAGCGAATTAATTGCTAAAGTTAAAGAGCAATTAAAAAATAGAAATAAAGACTCGCCATTTTTCTTATTAGAAAAGGCAGAACTAGAGCTTCAAGTTATTTTTTCAAAAGAGATTTATGGAGAGGTTGAAAGAAAGCTAAATCAGAACTTAAAAAGCCTTCGTAGAATTATAAGACTCTCGTCGCAGTGCCGGAGTGCGCCATACTCTTCCACTTTGCTGAGTATTATTTACCAAGGTGAGTGCCCCATCTCAACAAAGTATTTTTAGCAATCGGAAATTGGATTTCAGGCTAATTATTTGTTACTTCAGTGACTAAAGGGAGGGTGTGCGATAACGTGGGTGGGGTTCACCTGATTTCTTTGCAAAACGCTGTAAGTGAACGCGAATATTTTAAGTATCATATTTTACTATTTATGCGAGTTTTAACACGAAAGTGGGAAGTGGAATTGAATGCATGAACAAAGACTAGATGCTTATGAGAGGCTCATTGAAGAGCTTTTGTGGTGTGTGAGTGGGGAAGAAGGAGCAATATTGCAGCAGCACGCCGAACTAGTGGATACGGATCTGCTAAAAGTAATGGCGCTGGAAGCGGAGCGGTTGAAGCAACGAGGAAATGCGAAAGCGGCACAGCGGTTATTGGATCTGGCGGAGTTGGTGGAGCAGTTGACAGAATCTCTGCGAATCGTAAATGCAGAGGCAAAGGAGTCACCACCCAGTGACTCGGTGCAATTTTTGCTGGAGGTGTTAGAGCTTGTGAAAAACAGCCAGGGCACTGCACAAAAGGTTTATCCATTTTTAGCACAGCATCAAGAAAAGTTGAATGAGCAACTGCTGCAAATTTTACCGAAAGTGGCAGCAAATTTGCTAGTAGGCAAATCACGGCAGCAGCAGGAAGCATTTGCTCTGAATATGTTCGGCATCTTGATTCAACAATTTCCCTTGGGGCAACGCTGGCTGAATCTGGAATTGGGCATCACCGCCTATCAATTAGCCCTGCAAGTCAGAACCCGTGAAGGTTTTCCCCAACAGTGGGCACATACCCAGCATAATCTGGCAAATGCTTACAGAGAGAGGATTTTGGGGCATAAGGCAGATAATGTTGAACAATCCATCGCCACTTTTCAACTTGCCCTACAAGTCTTTACCCGTGGGGCGTTTCCCCAAGAATGGGCAATGTCCCAGCATAATCTGGCACTTGCCTACGTTGAGCGGATTCGGGGAGATAAGGCAGACAACATCGAACAAGCGATCATCGCTTTTCAACTCGCTCTGCAAGTCTTTACTCATAAAGCCTTTTCTGAAAATTGGGCACTCACCCAAAGTAATCTGGCATTTATCTACGTTGAGCGGATTCGGGGGGATAAGGCAGATAACCTCGAACAAGCGATCGCTGCTTCTCAATTCGCCCTGGAAGTCTTGACCCGTGATGCGTTTCCCCAAAAGTGGGCACATACCCAGCATAATCTGGCACTTGCCTACGTTGAGCGGATTCGGGGGGATAAGGCAGATAACCTCGAACAATCCATCGCTGCTTCTCAATTCGCCTTGCAAGTCAGAACCCGTGAAGAATTTCCCAAAGATTGGGCAGAAACACAGAGTAATCTGGCAACTGCTTACATAAGGCGAATTCGAGGGGATAAGGCAGATAACCTCGAACAATCCATCGCTGTTTCTAAACTCGCCTTGCAAGTCTTTAACCGTGAAGGATTTCCTCAACAGTGGGCACATACCCAGCATAATCTGGCACTTGCCTACGTTGAGCGGATTCGGGGAGATAAGGCAGACAACATCGAACAAGCGATCGCTGCTTATCAATTCGCCCTGCAAGTCAGAACTCGTGAAGCCTTTCCCAAAGATTGGGCAATCACTCAGTATAATCTCGGAAATGCCTACGTTGAGCGAATTCAGGGGGAGAAGGCAGATAACCTCGAACAAGCGATCGCTGCTTATCAACTCGCTCTGCAAGTCTCGACCCGTCAAGCGTTTCCCCAACAGTGGGCAGTGATCCAGAATAATCTGGGAAATGTCTACGTTGAGCGAATTCAGGGGGAGAAGGCAGATAACCTCGAACAAGCGATCACCGCTTCTCAACTTGCTCTGCAAGTCTTTAGTCGTGAGACGTTTCCCCAACAGTGGGCAATGTCTCAGTATAATTTGGCACGTGCTTACAGGAGGCGGATTCGGGGAGATAAGGAAAAGAATCTCGAACAAGCGAACGCTGGTTGTGAACTTTCCCTAGAAGTCTTTACCCGTGAAGCGTTTCCCAAAGATTGGGCAATGACCCAAAATAATTTGGCAAAGGACTACATAGATCGGAATCGAGGAGATATTGCAGATAATCTCGAACGAGCGATCGCTGCTTCTAAACTTGCCCTGGAAGTATATACTCGTGAGGCGTTTCCCAAAGATTGGGCAATGACCCAAAATAATCTGTCAAACGCTTACAGAGAGAGGGTTAGGGGAGATAGGGCAGATAATCTCGAACAAGCGATCAGCGCTTGTGAACTTGCTTTGCAAGTCTTTACCCGTGAGGCGTTTCCTCAAGATTGGGCACTCGCTCAGTTTTCTCTGGCAAATGCCTACCTTGAGCGGATTCGGGGGGATAGGGCAAAGAACCTTGAACAAGCTATCGCCATTTATCAACTCGCTCTGCAAGTGAGAACCCGTGAGGCGTTTCTCGAAGATTGGGCAGCCACCCAGATGAATCTGGCAAATGCTTACCTTGAGAGGATTCGAGGGGAGAGGGCAGATAACCTCGAACAAGCCATTACCACTTTTCAACTTGCCCTGCAAGTCTTTACCCGTGAGGCGTTTCCCAAAGATTGGGCAATGACCCAAAATAATCTGGGAATTGCCTACAGGGAGAGGATTCGAGAGAAGAAAGCAGATAATGTGGAACAAGCCATTGCTGCTTTTCAACTCGCTCTGCAAGTCTTTACCCGTGAAGCATTTCCTCAGAGGTGGGCAGAAACACAAATGAATCTGGCAAATGCCTACCATGAGAGGATTCGAGGAGAGAGGGCAGATAACCTCGAACAAGCCATTGCTGCTTGTCAACTCGCCCTGCAAGTCGTTACCCGTGAAGCATTTCCTCAAAGGTGGGCACTTACTCAGCTTAATCTGGCACTTGCATATAGTGAGCGGATTCGGGGGGATAGGGCAGATAATCTCAAACAAGCGATCAACGCTTGTGAACTCGCCCTACAAGTCTTGACCCGTGAAGCATTTCCCGAAGAATGGGCAAAGACCCAGATAAATTTAGCGCTTGCCTACAGTAAGCCAATTTGGGGGGATAGGGCAGAGAATCTCGAAAAAGCCATTGGTGCTTGTGAACTCGCCCTGCAAGTCTTTACCCGTGAAGCGTTTCCCCAAAAGTGGGCAATAACCCAGAGTAATCTTGTAACTGCTTATCTTGAGAGGATTCGGGGGGATAGAGCAGATAACGTCGAACAATCCATTGCTGCTTGTCAACTTGCCATGCAAGTTTTGACTCGTGAAGCGTTTCCCGAACAGTGGGCAATGAATCAGAGTAATCTTGCAAATGCCTATAAGGAGAGGATTCGGGGGGATAGAGCAGAGAATCTCAAAAAAGCCATTGCTGCTTATAAACTTGCACTGGAAGTCAGAACCCGTGAGGCGCTTCCCAAAAATTGCCGCCATACTGCACGCAACCTAGCCAACCTCTACTTTGATCAACAAGCTTGGGCAGAAGCTGCCAATAATTACACTCTCGCTGTTGAAGCAGGCGAAATCCTCTACCAATCCGCCATTTTACTTGATGGCAAAGCCGCTGAACTTGCCGAAATCGATGACTTGCCCCGCCGTGCTGCCTATGCCCTTGCTCGCATTGGCGACCTGCGAACAGCCATCCTTATTCTAGAACAAAGTCGCGCCCGTGGATTGAGTGAAACCCTAGACCGAGATAGAAGCGACCTTACTCAACTTCAGCAACTCGCCCCTAGTCTTTATATTCAATACAGAGATACCACCAACCAACGACGTAACCTCGAAAGCCAAGAACGCCTGCGGATGACTCTAGATGATCGCCATAGTCTCACTCCTGAAGCTCTCCGCACCGAAGCCCTACAAGTACACGAAACCTTGACGAAAATCATCGAGCAAATCCGTCAAGTTCGCGGCTATGAAGACTTTCTGGCTAAACCCAGCTATAATGATATCCGCCAAACTCTCCGCTCCGATATTCCCCTAGTCTACCTCGTAACCACTTCTGCTGGCAGCCTTGCTCTCATACTTACCCAAGAGGGCATTGATGAGCTTTGGTTGGATGAACTCACCGAAAACTGCCTACAAGAAATCTTCCAAGCCTGGTTCAGGGCTTATTATGACCAATCGCAAACTAACCGTCAAGCTTGGCTAAATGCCATTGACCAAGGTACTCGCCAACTTTGGCAACCCCTCATGTTACCCTTAATCAACCACCTCCAGCAGCGCAATTTCCAACAAACTATCCTCATCCCCACGGGACTCCTCAGCTTTCTCCCCCTCCATGCCGCCTGGGTCGAAGATTCTAATACTCCTACTGGAAGGTACTACGCCCTGGATGCCATTCACTTTACCTATGCTCCCAATGCGCGATCGCTTTCAACGGCTCAGGAAATTGCTCAACGAACTGTAGCAGATTCGATTTTGGCAATTGATGAACCCAAACATGAAGGCGCTCGTCCCTTGCCCAACTCAAAACGAGAAGTTCAAGCTGCTAGTGCCACTTTCCAAAATTCCCGACTTCTCACTCAAGAACAAGCAACCAGAGAGGCAGTTCTGTCTGCATTACCGCATTACAAAATTTTACACTGTTCCTGCCACGGCAACGCTTACCTAAAAGAACCCCTCAAAAGTGGTCTTGCCATGACAGGTGAAGGTGAGGAAGCCATCCTTACCCTGCGTGACCTACTCGACCTTAAACTGGTGGAAAATAACCAGGGTGGTATTCGCCTTACTATTCTTTCCGCCTGCGAAACTGGATTGCCAGGAATTGAACTAGCTGATGAAGCCATTAGCTTGCCTACAGGCTTACTTCAGGCAGGTGTCGCTGGGGTTGCTGCTTCCCTTTGGTCAGTTTCTGACCTCAGTACAATGGTTCTGCTAAGTCGGTTTTACACACTTTGGCGTAACCACCACCTAGAACCATCACAAGCTTTAATCACAGCCCAAAAATGGCTTCGGGATGCCGAACCGCGTGATATAGTTGCTCACTGTGAAACGTTTTTTCCGGAACTTGCGTCCAAAAAAGGGGATTTATATAGATCGCTGCGATTTGACTTCTCCCATCCCTACCATTGGGCAGCCTTCAGCTATATGGGAGTTTAATCATTATTCCAGCCTATTACTTAACTAAGCAACAATGAGTAATAATATCTCAATTTTAGAAACTGCTCTGGCGATTCGTCCTCACCTCTCCCAATTACTGGGCACTGAAGCAGGAAAACAAATGCGCCAAGAACTTGACCAACTCCTACAAGAAGCTCAATCTGGAGAATCTGTTGAGGATTCCATCTGGGATCTATTGACGGACACTAGAGCCACTCGCAACTGGGTAACGCAATTCCAACAAACCAATATACCTCAAAAAGGATCAGATAAACCACCTGGTAAAATATCTGAAATTTCTGCACCGGAATTTAAATGTCCTCAGTGCGATTACACTTGGTCACGCGATCGCATTGGTCGGCCCACGCCCTTTTGCCCCATTCACGACGATACTCCTCTGGAACCTGCTTTGAATTCAGTTGGCTAACTCAGAAGCCTCATCTCTATTAACTCTCTCGGCAAAGCGATGCCCACAAAATTCCTAGAAAGCTTTGGCAGCAAACTTGCTGAAAAATGGGTTGCTACTCTACTCACCCCCGCCTTTGTCTTTTGGTTAGGCGGAGCCGCAGCAGGGCTACAGCGCTTTGGCTGGAAATCTGCTAGCACTTGGTTCAGTCAACAGCCTGAACCTCTACAGATTGCTCTCCTTATCGGGGTATTATGCGTTATTGCCGCTTCTGCCTTTGTGGTACAACGTTTTGATTTACCTGTGCTGCGCTTTCTGGAAGGCTACTGGCATCCTTGGCTCCGTCCTTTGCGTCGTTGCTTAATTGCCTTAGAAGCCAAACGTAGTCAACGGATTAGCACTCGGTGGCAAACACTTAAACGCATCGATCCCTCTCAACGCAATGCCGAACAGCGCGATGAACTGGTTCAACTTGACTGGCAGCAACTTCATCTGCCCCTGGAAAAACAACTTATGCCCACTCGCCTGGGCAACATCCTCCGTGCAGCCGAACAACGCCCCTTGGAAAAATATGGATTAGATACAATTGTCTGCTGGTCACGCTTGTGGCTTATTCTTCCTGATGCTGTTAAGAAAGACCTACAAGAAGCCCGTGCTGACCTCAACACTGCATCTCGCTTCTGGCTGTGGAGCCTACTATTTTTTATCTTCTGGACATTCTTGGCATGGTGGGCGGCTCCTGTGGGCATCTTCTCAGCTATCTTTGCTTACAACTGGGCACTTGATGCTGCCAGAAACTATGGTGAACTAATTGAAGCCACCTTTGATATGCACCGCCATCTACTCTATCAATCTCTACGTTGGAATTTGCCCCCCGATCCAAATGAAGAACGTCGTGTGGGACAGCAACTTACCGAATACTTATGGCGGGGTTGGGGTTAATTCTATTTCAATATTATAATTTATCTACAAAAATAAATCTTTATAAGGAGAATCATCTTGTCTAACTTATCAAATAATATTAGCTTAAGCGAACTAATTGCTAAAGTTAAAGAGGAATTAGAAAGTACAAATAAAGACTCGCCAGTTTTCTTCGTAGAAAAGGCAGAATTAGAGCTTCAAGTTACTTTTTCAAAAGAAATTTCTGGAGAGGTAGAAGGAAAAGCTAAATCAGAACTTAAAGTACAGGTTTTAGGTGTTGATTTTCTAAAAATGGGAGAATTAGAAGGTGCCGGAAAAGTTGCAAGAAAGTCTAATCGAGAAGATGTACACAAAATTAATCTTACTCTTACTCCAGCTATTAATTTGAGTGAAGAAGCATGGAAGCGGTTGAAGCCAGAATTACAGCAAAAAATAGAAGAAGCAACTCCAAAAGTAATTTTACAAGGCGATGATGAAGATATTTAATCTGTTTATAATAGATGTCTTCCAATAAAGTAATTGAAAATGAAAAAATTAAAACTATATTTATCTCCAATTAATGATGGAATAAAATTTAGGATTAATGCTGATAAATATGGAGAAATAGAATCTTCATTACCTTTTTCAGATGGGAATGAAGACGCTAAATTGTTTACTGTACTTAATGCACTTAATACTTTTAATCTTAAATATGAGCATCGTTTAAACGATGATAAGGATTGGATGGTTGAAGAAGGAATTCTCCTTAAAGATAATGACGAGTATTTCTTCCATGAAAAAATACGTGAGAATATAGGTCGAAAAATCTATAAAGCTTTATTCCCTGAAGAGATTAGAGAAACACTGTACAGCAAACTTGGAGCAACTAGGTCAGAAGAAGATTTACATATTCAAATTCAATATTATGCTGATGCTATTACAAAATCTAGATTACCCCTATATCCTTGGCAAATAGCCCATAATGGAGCCTATTTTTTGGCAGAGCGAGTCAATTTCTCATACTTGGTAGCTCATAGAAATACACTCCCAGTAGTAAAAAAAAAGGTTGAACAGCTTAAAATTTTACTAATATCATCAAGCGCATCTGAAAAAGATAATCAAAAACTACTTAGTAAAGAGTCAAAAATAATTAATGGAATAAGAAAAGCGGAAGAGAAAGGTCGTGCCTATTTATTAAATTGGTATAAGTCGAACCAAACATATAAACAACTTACTACATATTTAACAGAGAATTTAGACCAAAATAAAAAGCTGCCAGATGTAATCCATTTTGACGGACATGGCATTTTTAAAAAGCAATGTAAAAATCCTTCTTGTCCTAAAAATGGTACTAGTGAAATTTATTATCATAGGAATCAAAGTAGATGTAAGTTTTGCGATACTCCTTTAGGTAATCCTTCAGGATTTCTTCTCTTTGAGAATGAAGAAGGAAATCCCGACTATATCAGTGCTGAAAGATTTACCCGTGCATTAGAGATTGGTAAACCTAAATTGGTTGTTATCACAGCTTGTAAATCAGCTTTAGCTCATCAAAGTGAGTCAGTTTTCAATGGTATTGCTCAAAGCGTACTTCGTGTAGTTCCAGCAGTTGTGGCAACATCATTCAATATAAGTGAAGACAGCACTATTGACTTTGTAGAACATTTATACCGTAGTTTGTGTGCAAAACAATCGTTACTGAAATCCGTAAAATTAGCATCCAGAATGATGCGTTATTCTAATTATGAATGGTATCGTCCTGTTATTTTTCTGCGTCATGATGGTGATGAAGATGGATATTTGTTTGACTTCATAGATGATGACTCGAAAATTGACGGACATAAACAAGATTACAAATCGGAATCTGAGCTTGAACCGCAACAGTTATGGCTGAGAATATCAAAACAGATATCTTCAACTAATAATTTTTCTGTTCGTCCTTTGGAAATAAAAGTGGCAGACATCAAACTTTACCGGAAAAAGAAAATGTTGCCTGAATATCCTTTGGGAACGCGAATGCGTTGTTATCTTCAGTTAGAAAAGCCAAGCTATGTAATTTTAATTTCTAAATTTACCTCTGGAACAATATGGTGTATTTCTCCTACTTCTTTAGTTTTTAAAAACTATCATCAGAAGGGAGAATTTGTTTGTCCTGACCCCAAACATGATGAATGCCCTTACTTTGAGTTAGAGGGAGATTTGGGAGTAGAAGAGTGGATAGCTATTACTAGTTTCCGGAAACCAAAATTAAATTGGCTACCTCAAGATGATTCGGAATTATCTAAGCAAGACCCAATGGAACTAAGTTCATCAGAGTTAAATGATTTGCTCAATTATGTAAGAAATGAAGACTGTGAAGTAATGGGCTTTAGATATCAAATTACAGTTTGAAAAATATAAAATTTTTTGTTTTTAAGAGGCTATCATGAATAGTAAAAATGATTCTTATTCTTCTGAAAATGAACTAATTAGTCAGTGGGAAGAATTGACGAAGAAAGCCAATAACCTTAAGGATAATAATAAATATCTTGATGCTATTTCTCTAGAAAAACAAGCTTTAACAATAGCTCAACAATTATGGACAAAGTATAAGCAGCCATATTTATTAGCTAACTTAAGTAATTTGGGCTTTTTCTATAGAGATATAGGAAATTATGAAGAGGGTATATTTTACGCACAGCAAGCATTAGAAATATGCCAAAAATCATATCCAGATGAAAATCGCATGATTGCACTAAGCTTAAATACTTTAGGTTCTCTTTACTTTTCCCAAGGGAAATATGAAGAAGCTACACCATACATCAAAAAAGCATTAGAAATACGCCAGAAATTGCATCTAGGCGATCATCCTGATTTAGCAATTAGTTTGAGTGATTTAGGCAATGTCTATTTCAATCAAGGAAAATACGAAGAGTCAGAATTTTACCTAAATCAGTCATTAAAAATGCAGCAAAGATTGTATCCTAATGGTCATCCTCATATAGTAGTTAATCTAAATAATGTAAGTCTTCTCTACAGAAATTTAAGAAATTATAAAGAAGGCGTATTTTACGCACAGCAAGCATTAGAAATGTGCCAAAAGTTATATCCAAAAAGATTTTATCCTAATGGTCGTCCTGAGATTGCAGTTAGTTTAAATAGCTTGGGTTCTCTTTACTCATCTCAAGGAAAATATGAAGATGCTGAACCTTATCACTACCAAGCATTAGAGATGCAAAGGGCGTTATACCCAAAGAATCATCCTGAGATTGCAACCAGCTTGAATAATCTGGCTTTTCTTTACGCACATCAAGGAAAATATGAAGATGCTATATCTTGTCATCAGCAAATATTAGATATATGTCAACATTTATACCCAAGCGATCATCTTAATATTGCAGTTAGTTTAAATAGCTTAGGTTCTCTTTACTCAGACCAAGGAGAATATGAGAAAGTTGAATTTTATCTTCAACAATCAGTAAAGATGCTGCAAAGATTATTTAAAGAAGATCACCCCGATATAGTAGCTGGCTTAAATAACTTGGGTTATCTTTACTGGAATCAGGGAAAATACGAACAAGCCGATTCTTATTATCAGCAAGCATTGAAGATGCAGCAAAGAATATTTCCCAATGATCATCCTTATACTGCAACGATTTTAAATAGTCTAGGTTGTCTTTATATTGAATATAAGCAAGAAGAATATAAAGAAAGCGCATCTTTCCTAGTGCAAGCTTTGAAGATGCAACAAAGACTATTTCCCAATGGTCATCATTATACTGCAACTACCTTAAATAATATTGGTGTTTTTTATTTGACATTTCACCAATACGAGCAAGCAGAAAATTTTTATAAACAGTCAATGAATATGCTGGAAAAATTATTTCCAGATGGTCATCCTGAAGTTGCAACTAGCTTGAATAATTTAGGAAATATATACTTAGAGCAAAAAGAATACGAGAAAGCTAAATATAATTTTCAACAAGCCTTAGAGGTACATAAAAAATTCTTTCCAGACGATTATCCTAATAACATTAAATCTATTCATGGACTCGTATCTGTATTTGAATTTACCGGAAATCACAAAGAAGCTTTAGCTAAATGCCAAGCAGGCATAGAGATGGGAAATAGAATTCTATCTCGAATATTAGCTGCTAGTAATGAAAAAGATCGTCTTCTTTTTATTAATAAAATCAGAACAACTTTAGACGTATATTTTTCTTTAATTGTCAAACACTTTCAACATAATTTAGAGATTATTCAAACGACTCTTACTCTAGTATTACAACGCAAAGCTATCAATATAGCAGCCATAACTGCTTTCAATTCTGCCATATATAGCGGACGCTATCCCCATCTGGAAACCGAATTTCAAAAATTACGTTCTCTTAGTAATCAAATTATTAGATTAACTATTAGTAGTAATCAGGATGAATTTGCAACTCAACAAGAACTATCAATTGACATTATTAATCGAAAGCTCATCAAAGCTCAAACAGAGTACGATGAAGTAGAAAAGTTTTTAGCCACTCAAGTCCCAGAAATTCAATTAAAAGAAGATATAAACTATCAAGTAATTGCTTCAGAACTTCCAGAAGATAGTGTTTTAGTAGAGTTTGTGCGGTTTAAAAATTTGTATTTTGAGCAAAAAAAATCTACTAAAGAACATTATGTTGCTTTTGTTGTACCCAGTCAACAACCAGAGCAAATAGTAATGGTAGATTTGGGAGAAGCAGAACCCATAGACATTTTAATTGAAAAATTCCGTGACTTTTTAATATCATCAGATACGGATAACAATCATATGGGTTTTAAAAACTTTGGCAATAAAAAATCGAAGATAAAACCATCCATAAAAATAAAGACTTATGATTTCCAAACTTCACCTGGTGGGGAGTTGACTAAATTAATCTATCGGCCACTTTGCGAATACATTGGTAATAACAAAAATCTTATTATTGCTCCTGATTCGGTATTAAGCTTATTACCGTTTGAATTATTACCCAAGGAAGAAAATTCTGATACCTATTTGATAGACTGGTATCAAAGTATTCAATACATAACAACAGCTAGAGACTTATTACGACACAAACAACAACCCCTACGTCCTGCGGGAATTCCTCTAGTCATGGCTGACCCCGATTACGATTTATGTGCATCAGTGCCAAATGCAGAATTAAACCCAGTTCCCAAACAGACTTCCCCTAATGAAGTAACTTCTCATGAAAATTTTAGTTCACAAATCTCTGCATCTAAAAATATTAATCAGCCTACTAATTCACAACTTTCTAATGTAATAACAGAAATGAAAATCGATGAAATCAAGCCATTAGAAAGATTAAATGCTACTACTAGCTTAGGCATAACTATTGCCCATCGATTACAAGTTAAACCATATTTAGACCGAGAAGCTGTTGAACCTTTGATTCGAGATAGTCAATGTCCTCGCGTACTACTGTTAGCTACTCATGGGCTTTATCTACCTAAAGATGAGGCTACTAACGAAGCAGAAATCTTAATTGATAATTTTGACCGTTGGCGTAGAATTAAAGTTTCTAATCCCATGATGAGATCAATGTTAGCATTTGCTGGAGCTAATAGTTTGATTACAGAAAAGCAGCTTCCAGAAAAAGCAGGTAAAGGTTGGCTGTTTGCTCAGGATGTAGCAAGCTTAGACCTTTGGGCAAATGAGATGACTATTCTCTTGGCTTGTCAAACTGGTTTAGGAGATGTCACCACGGGAGAAGGGGTATTTGGTTTACGGAGTGCCTTTGCTAGTGCGGGTGCAAAAACCGTAATTTTGACTTTGTGGTCGGTACCCGAAAAAGCTTCGGTATTATTAATGGAGCGTTTCTTTGACTATTTGGATCGAGGACTTGACAAAAGTGCTGCTTTAAAGCAAGCACAAAATTATATCCGCAACGTTACCATCGCCGAACTACGTCAATCAGATGCGGGGATGGAAGTTTTAAAAGAGTTAACGGCTTTTAAGAGTCTAACTCCAGAGCGAGAACTGGAAAACAGTTCTACCACTAAACCTCTGGCACATCCTAAGTTTTGGGGAGCATGGATTTGTCAAGGTGGATAGCGAAGAACATATAGGTGGATGCCTAAGCTAAAAAGTCACCCTCTTGGCTTAAACATCCCAAGTAAAAGTGTATGAGAATCATTGGGACAAAAAATCGGCTAATCGTTTAAAGTTTTATTGCGTAGAAATAACCTATTTTTGTTCATCATTATCATTGCTTTCGTCTAAAATGTGACTAACTTTCTGAAGCCAAAACTTACTAGCTTTCATTGCTTCTAGTAATAAATCTTGTTCATCTTGATCTAAGCTACCGTTTCTAGCTTTATCGTGCAACTGCTGCCATTGGCGCATAAAGCCAATGATATACCAAAAATCTGTTTGCTCTGTATAATCTAAAGCAAGCCAATCAAAAATAATAACAAAGAGTTCATCGTGTTCTTCGGAATTTAACCTGCCTAATTCATTATGCAATGTGGCTAATTTTTTTTGTGTCTCTGGATTTAACTGTAACCAAAGTAAAATAATCTTTAGAAGATTATTTTGTTCTTCCCTCGAAAGGTTAAGTATTTGAGAGATTATTTCTTGTATGCTTGGAGACAGTGAAGATAGCAGTAAAGATAATGGATTTTCTACTTCTGCTTCTAATTCAGGAGCATTATTTTGACGAGGATTAGTACGACTATTACGAGGAGTATTGCGGCTATCAGTGGTGGTATTCTCCCTAACAAATCTTTTTTTAGATTGCTCATCCAATTACTGGGGTCTGCTGTACCAGTTGCTTGGGGTATAGGACTCCACTGATTTCCATCTACACGACTAGATAAACTGCGCCAAATTCTAGCCTTTTCTAACGCATCCTTCGATTTAAAAGTTGTGACAACTATAAGTAAGGAATAGTTGTCTGGTAGGCAATTAGATTCTAATTCCATACTCAATTCTGATAGTAATTCTAGGGAGTTTTTATTGCCAATTAGTCCTTCATAATTTGCTGTTTGATTAGAAGCTTGGATAAGCTCTTGTGCGTCTTCTTCAATATTTTTAATATTTTGCTGTGATACTTTAAAGCCGTACTTATCATCATTAGAGATGGCTTCGTCAATATCATGTTCAAATTTGCCAATATCTCGTAATGCTTGAATTGTTAGACCTCTCAAAAGTTTCTCAGATTCTGAATTTTCATCACATATCCAAACTATTGAGTTTCTGATAGAACGCTCCATAAAATCTATGCGTTCTTCTTTCGCTTTTAAACCAGTAATAAGTAAAAATAGTTTACCTCTTTTATTACGTGCTAGAACAAGAGATTGCTTCTGACTATCAATTAAATTTGTAAGTGTTATTGTTTCACCATTTGTAGTCTCAAAGGACGAGCGTAAGGCTTCTGGAATTTCTGGAACAAGTTCCTCGCTTTCTACTTTTAGCCACTGATAGTCTTTATCTTGAGGAATGCCGCGACTTTGAATATAAACAGTCATTGTATTCTCCTATTAAATTAAATGTTTATCCATTTATCACCTTGCATAATTGTAAAACCATCTGTGGTTTTACAACCTTTAGCGAATTCTTCTACAGCTTCTTTAAGTTCCTTATCTAGACCTAACCAATTGCGGATAAAATTAAGATACTTCCACTGTCGTCCATCAATATGTAGTTTTAACAAAAATCTGAGAATATAACGCAGTGGTTGCTCGCTATCTTTAGGATTATATTTAGCATCAGCTTTTGTTTTTCTGAAACTAAACTTTGGATTACCATTAGAATCTTCTTCGATGCGATAAAAAATAACTTCTCCAACAGTTTGAACTGGTGTAAGAATGCTAACAATCCAAGGATTTAGTTCTGAAGATTGGAAATACTTGATAAGGTTAGAATATCCTTTTCTGATAGCATCTATTAGCTCTTGCGTTTTTTGTGGAGTTTGTAAATATTTTTCACACTTTACGGGTGCAAAAATAACCATTTTGGGATTTTGCAAACTTTTCAAATTTTTTTTAAAATAATCTTTTATTGCTTGAGGTTTGTTAATTAAATCATGATACTTTCCGCTTCTTTCCATAAGAGCAGGTGCATCAATAGCAATCAAAATTACAGAAGATTTTTCAATAAGTGAGTTCACGAACTCCTTTTCTTCAGAAGAGGCGTTAGAACTTAAGTATATACCAGGAAAATCATGAAAGGATAATCGCAAAGAAGGCTCTTTTCCTATCTTTCCTATATCAAGTACATAGGGTTGTAAAGACTGAGGTCCAGCCAAAGCTTCTGTTCCTTCAATACCGACTCTACCTTTGGCTGTAAATTGATTTAGTAAGCTTTTGAGTTCTGCCAATCTTTCTTGAAGAATCGCCGACGTATCATTATCAGGTGTCAACTGTAAATTAACAGCATCAATACAACTCTCAAACTGTTCATACATGACAGTCAAAAGTGTTGTTTTTCCAACACCACTTGCACCTAACATTGTAATTTTAAGCTCTTGCATTCAAGGTACCTTAGTATATCAGTCTATAAAGTGCATCAAATCGGGATTATTCGCATCGTTTGCTTGTTCTACTAACGTTAACCATTCACGTCTAGTTTTAGTGCGTTCACCTAACTGACTAAATTGGTTTGTCCACACTTCTGAGCGCACTTCTTGCAAGAAAAAGCGCCACTCTTTTTTAACTCCTTCAGCGCGTAAGACGCGATCAACAAATTCTTCTACTATGGCAAAGGCAGCTTGATTGGGTTCAGCTACTAAATCATCTAATGCTGTTTCACACTGATATATGGCTTCTTCTTGTAGTGTCGTAAGACAATCTCTTACTTCTGAAGCCGTAGGAGAGGAAGTAAGTTGTAGGTTCGTGCCATCGGGTGTAAGTAAATCTAAATGTAGGCGGATACGATGTTGTATGAGTCCACGATATGAGAGTTCAAAGCTTGCTAAAATTTCAAAACCTTGCTTTAGTTGACTGGGAATTCCTTCAATAAGCTCTTTAGGTATGTTTTGAGCTAAAATCTGAAGGAAATCAACGCCCCGTACATTTGCAAGATTACCTAATCCGGCTTCTACTAAAACATCAGTTACGTTGGACTTTACGCGCAAGAGTCCTTTTTTTAAAGCTTCATCTATAGACAAAAAGTGCCCCGACAAGTAAGCGCGAATTTCATTAAGATATTCATAATAAGCATTAGGATAGCCACCTACACGATTACGTCTGTTTTCAATTTGTTGAATACTTGGTATGCCAGTATCTTGTTTACAAGTCTTAAGTGTCACATCAATTTGTTCCTGGAAATCTATATCTGGGAAATCACGCTGCTCCCTTAATTCTTTAAGTAAATTTTCAAGCCCATTAGTGAGTTCACCCCAAAATTGGTCAAATAAATTTTCAAATAATCGAAATTCACTGTTGTCTAGTACTACGTGATTTAAGGCTGCACGAGCTTTCTCTAATTCATTGGCAATTTCACCTTGGAGACGCTCTAAACGCTTTTGAAGGGATGTGGCATACTGTTTGTCAAGACGAGTAATATTGTCGGTCATATAGCTGAGAATTGCATCAAGGACTTGCCCTGCTTCAGCACTGTCAGCACAATTGGCAATCATTTGATAAGCGACAGTGATATGTTTTTCGTCAAGGGTATTCTTCAAATCTTGACAATTATCCCAGTTATCACCGTTTTTAGAATCAGCATTAGTTCTATTAAGAACAAGGAAAGACCATAAACTAGTAGGTAAATCGTCAAGGGCATTATTAACTAAGTCATAAAGTTGCACATCCACATCTGCCCAATAATCGCCAGTTGTTTTGGGCATTCGGATAAACAGGACAATATCAACGTCCTCTCCCAATGTTTTAACTAAGCGAACATCATCCCCAACCCCTGTATCCCCCAAACCAGGCATATCAACCAAAGCAATTTGCCCCACATCCTCATTAGGAAAGTTACAGATAATTTTGACTTCCCGCACAGCCATGTAGTTAAAGTAAACACGTTCACCATTGGGTGTATCTTGAGCAACGTATTCACGAATTTGTTCTTTAGAAATTTTTAAGGGCGACACTGAACGAAATAAATGACGGTATTTACCGATGTTTTTATGGTATCGCTCTAAATGTTCATACATAGCTTGAGGCATTGCAGCCCCAGGTAATTTACCAGTTAATGGTGGCAGGGAATTATTGGCAAAAGTATCGAGCGTTGCAGGTTTAGAACCTAAACCTAACTTCTCATAATACGGTGCAATAACATCATTTAGAAAAGATTGTTCTGAATAAAACCAAACTTCTGCATAAGTATCAACATTCTTATTATGGTGAATAGTGCTGCGAACCCCAGTACAATGTTGGCGATCGCCATCAGGGATTTCAGATGCAGTAAGTCCACTCAAGCTTTGCAGCAATCGGCTTTTACCTTGTCTAGCACGTCCGACAACGCCAACATTAAGCGTTTCACGAGAAAATCGTGCTTTAATCTTGCCAATGGCTTGCAACTCGATGTCAATTTCTGATAAAACATTAGATAAATAAATTTCTTTTAGATACCCAATAACACGCTCTTCTTCAATAGTTGATATTAATTTGGTACGATATTCATCAATTTCGCGCAGTGTCGCTGCAAGAGTCTTTAGACTACCTTCAACAGTTGCAATTTTTTCCGCTAGTGGGCGACGTTTTTCTATTATTGTGGCAATTTGTGTAGCTCTTTGCATAATTTTTAGTTAACAAATAAATTGCTTTATGACTAATTTCACAACAGAGTATTTAGCACAGTTAGACAAAAATAAACCCACCATTTAAAAGTTCATAAAGCCTTTGTTAAAAAGTTGAGAACATAAAGATGTAATGTAATTTGGATAACAATACTAATAAAATAGTAAGAAATAAATATAGTATTTATTATTGAGAGTATCTAAAGCATGAGTTGATAAATAAAATACTCCATAAACTAAGTATTTTTTTACTTTGTAAATTTAGCAAGACAAAACCAGAATGTCAATAAAAAAACCTATCATCAATAAACCCGCGATGAGCAGCATTACATTACATTAATACTACAAGAGTTGTCACTGGAACGATAACTTGGCAGCAAAGGAGAACTTATGCTTCCAATCGCCTATCGGATAAATTATGTTTCTATGCTAACCGGATAGCCGTAATAGAGCTACGCAACACTAGTTACTATTATCGGGTTCCGTATATTCGCAAAAAATCTTTAATCCCACTTTGAGGAGATATAAAACAATAACTGTAGAAATAGCTGGATCTAAAGGTAAACCAGATAAAGTTGTAATAGAAACAATTAATCCAGTAAGTAATGGAGCGCTACCGGGGTTTTTAGTATATTCTTTAAATTGAGCCTGGAAACCATCATCACCGCAAAGTTCTTTGCGTAGTACAGTTAAAGTAGATTGCCAAAGAGATTTTTGATCGTAAGTATCCGTACCGAATTTTTCAGTCCAAAGTTCGTCGAAAGTAGTATTAAAATTACCGTTGTTTTGTTCTAGAGTATCTAATGCTTTTTGTGCGGGTTCGTAGTCGTTAAGTAGCTGTTGAATTTGATTAATTTCGGTTAAGTCTAGTTGGGTAGTCATATAGATTTATAGATATTTAAATATTTGAATTTACGGAAAATTTGATGACTCTTGAATTAATTCTTCCGGAGTTAAAATTCACGGAGTTGTAACTGGGAAATCTTTTTTATTACGAGTAACAATAGCATCTCCTTGCCAAAGAAAGGGGTGTTATTTAGGACGGAGTGAGGTTCTTCCCCTACCCCTCCTCATCCAACCTATCCCGCGCCGCCCAAATCGCCTCCCGCACCTCACCCACACAATCGCCATCCGTCACCTCCCGCCAACTCGTATCAAATTGATTTTCTCCCAAAACCTGCAACATCCGCGCTAAAGCATTGATATAAAAAATAATAAACTCTTGATGATGCTCATTATCAATCACGAAACCACGAATATAAATTGGTAAAGCGTGAGAGTAATTGGATTGCGCTTCTAATACGTTTCCCCATTTAGCCAAGGTTATTGAAACCCAATACCAATCTTGGACTTGTTTAAAAACACCAAAGGTTTTTTGATAAAAACTAATCGCCTCTTCAAATTGGTATTGTTTCTCGGCTAACATACCCAGTTGGTGATAGACAATTGCAGCGCTGTACAAATCCCCTGCATCTTCAAATATTTTCAAAGCCTTGAGGTAATATTGCTCGGCTTGCTCAAATTGCCGTTTTTCTTCGGCTACCCTACCCAGGTGGTAATATTCTCTTGCGGCATTATACAAGTCCCCTGCATCTTCAAATATTTTCAAAGCCTTGAGGTAATATTGCTGTGCTTGCTCAAATTGCCGTTGCTCTTGGGCTACTATACCCAGCTGGTGATAGTCAGTTGCAGCCTTGTACAAATCCCCTGCATCTTCTCTTATTTTCAAAGCTTTGAGGTAATATTGCTGTGCTTGCCCAAATTGCTGTTGCTCTTGGGCTACCCAACCCAGTTGGTGATAGGTATTTGCAGCGCTGTACAAATCTCCTGTATCTTCCCATCTTTTTAAAGCCTTGAGGTAATATTGCTGTGCTTGCTCAAATTGCCGTTGCTCTTGGGCTACCACACCTAGTTGGTGATAGCCAGTTGCAGCTTTGTACAAATCTCCTGCATCTTCTCTTATTTCCAAAGCTTTGAGGTAATATTGTTGTGCTTGCTCAAATTGCCGTTGCTCTTGGGCTATCATACCCAGTTGGTGATAGGTATTTGCAGCGCTGTACAAATCCCCTGTATCTTCCCATCTTTTTAAAGCTTGAAGGTAATATTGCTGTGCTTGCTCAAATTGCCGTTGCTCTTGGGCTACTATACCCAGTTGGTGATAAGTAACAGCAATATTATGATTGACCGAGGAATCATTTAAAGCTATCAACTCATCGAGAATTTCTTGATAAATTACTCTTGCTGCTTCTAAATCACCACGCAACAGTGCTTCGTTAGCTTCATTAATCCGTAGATATATCCAGAATTTAAAAGCATCTTTACCCTTGGCTTTGGCTTCCGATAAATGTATACCAATTTGGTTTAATGCTCTTTGTCGCAAAGCTTTAAATTCCGTTTTGCGCCCTAAACGTAGGTATATCTCTTCCAAGGCTTGCAAAATCGCTTGTGCATAAGCCCATTGCTGTTGTTGTTCGGCGATACGCAGGTTTTGCAGCAAGTTTGGTTCTTCTACCCGCAGGATCGAGGTTGCTAATTCGGCATTGCCGATCAGTTCTTTACGCAAATCATTCGCCGAATAAGCGTAGAAAATCAGCAACTTTTTTTCGAGTTCGGCAATTTTTTGTTGAGCATCCACATCCACCTCGGAATCAATTCCGAGGCTCATATGCGAAGTCGTCTCAAGACGACTAGATGATAAATCTCCACAACCTTCGGTTTCTGTATCACCCTGAGAATTTTTTCCCAACTGGGAAGAAGAATCAAAAGACGAATTTCGGGCATCTTCAGTCCACTGAAGTGGACTTTGTATATCAGCCTGGGAATTTATTCCAAGGCTATTATCCCCAGAATCAATTCCCAAACAAACTTGTTGATTCAACCGTTTCCGCAAAAACCAAGGTAAAGCCGGGTGAATTTTATATATAGTGCTATCTAATTGTTCTAAAATACTAGCTGCTGCGGCTTCATTGAGAATTGCTAACCAATCATCTTTGTGCAAATTCTCCCCAAATACCGTTTTATATACTTGCCCAAATTCATCATCAGGGCTTTCTGAAAAACCATTAAGCAAATCTACATTCACCCTCTCACAAAACAACCCCAAAAACGGTAAATGTCTCCTCGCTTTCTCCGACAATTTACTAAAAGAATAATCCAACGAAACCGTCAGCGATTTATCCCTTCCTTCTTCTTCCTCCCCCGCAAAAGTATCCAATCCCTGACGCAAAGCTTCAATTAACTGCTTTGGTGTTTGCGTTTTCAAATGCGGTAACACGACTCGCAATGACAAGGGATGTCCCCCCAACAGTTTCAATAATTCCAAATATTCTTGCGGTAACTTGGCTTTATCTACCCCGGCAGTTTGCAATATCTTCGCGGCTAATTCTTCTACATCCCCTGCGAGCAAACCGCCTAAATTCAACAGCGTATAACCACAATCAAGCCAAGATTCCTCGCGACGACTGGTAATTAATACCCAAGTTTTCCCACTGCCTAATTGTTTGAGAAACTGTTTGAGTTCGTTTCTTTCTTCCCCACTCAATAACGGCTCATTCCCAGTGGGAAAACCATTTACAGGTTCAAAGTTATCCCAAATTAATAAGCATGGTGAGGAAAGCAGATATTTCAACACCGCAGCTTGTTGTTTATCTGTGGGAAGCGAATTAAATTTATCTAATTTATCTTTCCAAACTTCCCTACCAACTGAGTTGATAACATTACTCAACGTTGCGCCATGTTCAAAGGAGACAAAGAACATTTTACTATCACGCCCTTGAGTTGATTCTAACCACCGCGCAAATCCGCAAGATAATTCAGTTTTACCGACACCGCCCATTCCTTTCATTAATGCGATATTATTTTGACGAAATGCTCGCTCTAATCGCAAAATATCGTAATCGCGTCCGATAAAACCGTAGGCTCCTTCATCTGGAAACCCTACCAATTGCGTAATGGTTTCTTCTGATTCTAAAAATGCATCAAGATCGAGAATATCATCTGTACTATCTTCAGGAATAAACGGCGCGTAACTTTCCTGCTGATACAAAACTGGAACAATCCAATCTCGCAATATTTTATCGCCTTTTGGACTTGGACGTTGCGGTT
>NZ_CAWUDI010000045.1:0-70656 GCF_963920925.1 Calothrix sp. CCY 0018
TCGCGCTTAATATTCCCGCACCATCGCCAGAATCTTTATCCGCGCTACAACCACCGGGGCGAAGTATCTCAAAAACGGGAATATCCCGGAAATATCCCTATATAGGTGCCTCAACTTTGAAGTTACCCCTTCTATCAGGTATCCACTGATTAACTTAATTAGCTTTGTAGCGATCGCAGGTCTTACCCCTTAGCTTTTGTGATAGTTAAAATTCCAAAAGTCTAGTGTCTTAAAAAACTGGTTCTAGACTTTTGAAAAACAACAGTTAAAGCTTTCGTTAGCTGGTACGGACAGTTTCCGCTTTAACTGTTGTAGAAAACATTAGCTCCGACTTACAAATACCGTACTTTTTTGTTTCGACTTACGTCCTGTTTTCATATTAATAATATAGCATATATAGATGGTAAAAACAAAAGAAAAACACTGCCTTTACCATAACTTTATTTTTATCTTAATTTCTCTTTTTCAAATAAATACGCGGCTGCTGTATGATGGCAGAAAATCTTATTATTTAAAGCTTTATATAGTTGCGGTAACTCGTTCGGTATTCGGTTTCTCCAGCAGCGATGCTTCATGCATTCACATTGCCATCCTTTGCCTTGATTGAAATATACAAAGTAATTTTTACTGTGGTCTTGAATTGAACTTACCAACCATCCGCCTCGGACTTTTTCAACTGGTAACTGTTCGGTTTGGCTAATTGCCGCTTCTCTCCAATACTCTGCGATCGCATCATAACTAATAATTGTCCCGGCTTGCTTTACCCATACTCCGGTTGTCCAAAACTCGTATTCTAAATCGTGGATGTTGTATTTATATTCCCAATTTATTCTACCTAGTTGAAAAAGAATATCTTTTAATACATATCTTGATAAAACCTGTGATTGTAAAGCGCTTGATACTTTCATAATTAAACCCCTATCCTTTTAATTTATATCTTGATTTTACCATATATAGAAGCTATAATGTATATATAAACTTAAGGAAATAATAAAAATGAAATTTGAATCTTGGAGAATTAATCGTAGTATTGTTGATGATGGTGATGAAGTTTGGGAATGGGCGGAGTTTTATTTTAGAGATGATGAAGGACTACTTGAAGGCAAAAGCCCCGTGTATGTTGTTGGAGCGTCCGATCATCATTGCTTAATGGAAGATACTTTAAAAGTTGTGCATCAACTAAGAGATGGGGAGAAGTGGGAAACTGTTTGTAGAAATTTTAGACAGTCTTGGTAATTAAATTAATAGAAGTAGCGGCGCATTAGCGCTGCTTTTTATTTACTAATTATTTATAATTTACCTTATATACAAGGTATAATATAATTATTAATTAACTAATTTAAAGATGAATATTGCATTTACAGGAACGCGAAAATTAATTAATAATCAAAATAAAATTGTTTGGGCTAAGCTCGAAGAAATCAGCCAAATTGAATCGACTTGGCACGTTGGCGATGCAGCAGGCGTAGATGCTGCTGTAAGACTTGCAGCGCAGCGCTATAACAAACAAATTAACGTATACGAAGTGCAAAACAAACAGCAGCGCTATGCATATGCTCAACGCAGCAAACGTATGGTTAAAGCAATTTCGCAAGTCCCACAGCCGAAGTTAGTTGCTTTTGCAAATAAAGAATGTCCCGACGGCTGCACACCTTGCGCTAGCCCGAACGGACGCGGAAGCGGTACTTGGTTGACTATTGCTTACGCATTTTATTTGAATATTGATATTGAAATAATTTTCTTAGAAGAAAACTTACAATTACCTTCTTGGATACTGCTGCCACAGCCAAAACAACTTTCGCTTTGGTAACACAAATTCTTTTATTCTTTCAACCATTTTTGTAAAGGGTAAAAAATGGACAAATTACTTTTTGAATTGCCCAAACGAAGAGCGATCATAGCAAACAGGTAGCTGAAGTAATTCAAAAATCATTTGTATTTTTTACCCTCCCCACGGGTAATTTATCTGTGGGGTACGTTTGCGGTTTTAACAGATTAGTTTAGGTTTCATTCTGATTAAGGTAAGCGATCGCAGCTTGTTCGAGCCATTTAGTTTTAGTTATCCCCGCTTCTTTTACTGCCGCTTCTATTTGGGCTTCAACGGTCAGCGTTGGGCGAAAACATATCGGCTTTTGCGATCGCGCTTCTTTCCCCTCAACCTTAAAGCTAGTGTCATTTTTTTTCTTGGGATTGCTCACCCCTGGTTTTCCAGTCCGCCCTTCTATTCCTGACATAATTCTTTCCAATATAAAGTTATTGTAAATTATGCCGCGTATACATGGCATAATGTTTGTATACATGGCATAATAATAATAACAAAAGAAAACCCGGCTACCAACCGGGAGAACATTTATAAATTATTCAACCATGTTACACAAACCCGAAGCCTCCAATCAACTAGCTTTAACTCTTGAGCAATTCGTAGCAGCAGCCGAAGCATTTTTACAAAATCATTATTCTGTAGGCAGCGATCGCGAAGATATCAGCAAAATTTTAAGAGACATTGAAAATCTGCGGTTAGATATCGATACAGAACAGCTTGAGCAAGAGTTTGGGTTATCTCAAGAAAAAAAAGACTTGATAGTTGATTTCTGCATTAAATTCTAACGATTCGCGACCTGGGTAAGTCTTGAAAACTGCCCAAACTTAAAAACTGCCGCCCAACCCGACCAAGAGCAAGCGGCAGCACCACCCACAAACAATGAGAGGTTTTTAAATCATGACACAAGATAACACCCCGCGCATTTATGTAGCTTGTTTAAGCGCCTATGTAAACGGCAAACTACACGGAGAATGGATTGATTGCGATCGCGACGCAGATGATATTTGGAAAGAAATAGAAAAGATGCTCGAAGCTTCCCCAGAGCCAGACGCAGAAGAATGGGCAATCCACGCCTTTGAAAACTGGCACGGTATCGAAATCAGCGAAAACGAAGATATAGAAAGCATCGCAGAGTTAGCCGAGCTAATTGAAGAACATGGAAAAGCTTTTGCAGTTTACTGTCAACATTACGGTACTGATGCGAGTGTTGAAGACTTCCAAGATAGTTACATGGGTGAATACGAAGACGAGGAAGACTTTGTTTACCGGATGTGGGAAGACGTAGGAACGCTTAAACAACTTGAAGAAATAGGCATCAATGAATTTTACATTGATTGGAGCGCCGTAGCCCGCGACTGGTTTATTAACGATTACTTCTCTGTAGAAGTTGGTTACAAGGAAACCTACATATTTAGACACTACTAAAAAAAACGACCTGAGCAAGTCGGTAAACTGCTCCACGCCTCACCCAAACCAAAAGCCATCCTCAGTTAAAACATATGATGACACCACAACAAGTAACCGAATACAAAGCAGCTTGCCGCAGAATTCAAGAACTCTACAGCTACGACTATATCAATGAGGAACTAGAAGCGTTAATGCGATCGCCCCAGTGGTCAGCAATTTACAGCCAATTAAATAAAAACGAACGGCGAGAAATTCGCGGATACCTTAACTACATTCAAGACAACGGTTTTGGATATCTTGATACTCAAATTAAAAACATTGAAACTCTGACAATCAAAGTAAAACAGCTTCATCTTCTCGAACTAAATGCTAGATGGGTGATATGCGATCGCTCCTCCGGGCTTTATTGGGCAAGAGTTATAAATCCTCCTTACTGGGGCAAGAAACACCGGGCTTTTTTATTTACTCAAGAGCAAGCAGAATTTTGGGTAAAGAAGTTTGCTCTCGTTACAAATTGGCACAGATTTACAGCGGTAAAAGTTGATGCTACCCGCAGGCTAAACCGTAGCAAATTTTAAAAAAGTTTAGATGTCTGCGTTTGATAAATAAAAAAGTGACCTGAGTAAGTCCTTAAACTGCTCGCCCAAGCCAAATTAAAAACCACTTAAATTGTAACTATGAACCTTAACGAATACCCACAATTAATCGCCAAGCTGCAAGCCCAACTGTTTAACCTTGATTTTGCAGTCGAGCAAGCCCAAGTAATACTCAAGCAGATTGAAGCCGAGATTGATGCAAACATTGCATTTGACAAAGAACTTCGTAACGATTCCCAACGTAAAGCAGCGCGGATTACCATGCTTGACAACCATCCCAACTACTGGGAACAGCAGGAAATTTTGAGCCAAATTAAAGCCAAACACCAACAAATTTACATCGAGCTTGGACTGCGGCGTAATGAATTTTCTGTATTGAAGTTGGAGCGGAGAGAAGCGATCGCCAGACTCGAAATGCAATCAGCTAGTTAACTGAAAAAACTGGGGGACTTTCCCCCAAAACTAAACCCAAAAGTATCGAAGACTTAAAGAGTTAATCATGACACCAGACCAAACGCAACTATGGCTTGATATTCAACTTCGACAAATACAGGCACTTGACTTTCAATTCGTGCGATCGCTTCAGTCGCCAATGCCATTTTACCCGTGGTTGTGTTAGTGGGATAAGACTTTTCTAACTGTTCGAGTAATGCTTGAATTTCGGCAGCAGCTTCGGCAAGGTTCTTTTTCTCAGTAGCAGCATAATAGTTACCTTGGATGTAGTTACCCGCAATGCTTTCATTGTAATTACCGCCACCTGTGTTGATATTGCGATCGCCTGTCATCGAATTATCTCCTAAGAATGAAAATGCTTACTGTATTATTGTAGTGGAAAGCACGGATGTTGCTCCGCAATAAGATACAAAGTTTACTATTGCTTACTGAATTAAACTATAAAAGACTCTTGCAGCAAAAATTACAGTTATTTACTTTAATTTATTAAATATTAAAAACTCGATTTACTCAGGGGTATTTATATTACTTTTCCACCTAGCCCGGATTTCTCACAAGACTTGAGAAAAGAAGAGTCAAAAACTGCCAAAATGTATATTGCAAAACTATTTCAGCAGTTTGAAGTATGACCCCAAATAAAAACGATTGTATACCCGAACAGTTTATATTTGAACAAGTAAAGTCACCTCCAGTTGTAGTTAATTTCAAGGGTGAGCCTGTAACATCAGATGCTGGCTTATACTTAATTGCGGAACTAGATAGAAAACTTGCAATAACATCAAGGTTTGCAGGATGTTTTAAAGATTACCGAGATAAAAATCGTACAGACTATTCTGTAACCGCATTTCTCAAATTGAAAATATTCCACCTTTGGCAATACCTTTGCCAAAAAAAGAGCCTACAAAAATTTTGACAAAACTGGCAAAATCACTCGTCAATAAGCGTTTAGCTGACAAGATAGTTTAAACTCTCAAACCCTTTATACTACGTGAAATATGCTAAAAAAGCCTTGCGAGAAACCTGGAAGGAATTTTTGGGACTGATTGTTTTTGCTCAGCTTCGGAGAAATGAGAGTTTGAGCATCAACTCACCCTCGTAAATTGGCGAAGGTATTGCTTTGGGGAAAGTTATTCAGGAGAAGTCTTCTTCTAATCCTTATGGTTGGTCCTGGATGCCTCAATAACTCCCTACCCCGAAATTTTGAGGGGATACGTATTATTCTTTACAATGATTTTACAAAAAAGCTAGTTTAGGCATCCTATACTAAGTGATATTCGTTAGCTTCCAAATTTATTAGAGATTTACCGTAAAGATACAGTATGGTTCGTCATAATCTAATTTGCAAACAAACATAATCTGGAGTGTTACATGGATATAATTCCAGGACTTACATTACCATTGTTTTCTGAAAACCTACCGAAAGCGCCTGAATTTAGCAACTTAATAGGTGATACACTAAAGGGAATTTTTTCTCCAGCAGTCAAAGCTTCTCTTGATGTTGATATTGATATTGGTGTTAAAAAGGAGGTTTGGTCTTTAGTCGATCATTTGTTCGACAAACTGAAAATACTTTTAGGTGATATAGCCTATGTGGCAGATGAACTACTTTCTAAAACAGAGGAAATAGGAAAAAATTTAATTCAAAAAATTTCTCAAGAGCTTTCTGGGTTAGTTCAACAGGTACAACGAGCTGTTAATGATATTTTAAGTGGTATCAAAGATAATTTGATTAACCCGTTTTTTGAGAAAGTTGATGAGCTTAGAAGAAATTTGGTCGAGGATATTCGTAGTTTAATAAATCAAATTCTGAATGGTGCTGGAGAATTAGCAGGCCAATTACTTAAAGAAGGTGATCGCATCCTTACAGGAACAATTAGCGAATTTAAATCTGAGGTAGAGAAGGTAGTAAATTTTTCTCGTAATCCTTTTGATCCTTGTCGAATAAAGTTCGATTTGGGGTGGGTACCAGGTCATAAGCTTACAATTGGAGATTTACATAATCTCTTTGAGTGCAGCCTTCTTAGGCGATTGGAGGAAGGTGATACGGTTAAAGAAATAAAAACTATCTATGCAGATTTACAGCATAGATCGTGGCATCTATCTTGTGTTGCCAGAGGAACAGTTCCTGGTATTTCCAGCAGTTCTGCTTTACAGGATATAGCAATTAAGGATTGGATTAAGTACGGTCAACTTTATAGTTTATGGAATCAATTTGAGGATAATATGACACCACTTACAGCCCTTGAAAATCGCATTAAGCAACTAGAAGATGAAATTGCTTATTTTCGAGCTAAGTCAGCTCAAATAGACGATGTAAGTACAGCAGTTCAGACAGCGCAACAAACCGCTGAAGCTGCTCAAAATGCAGCTAACAATGCCCAGAAAACTGCTAACGATGGTGTAGCGAAAGCTAACAATGCCCAGAAAACTGCTAACGATGGTGTAGCGAAAGCTAACAATGCCCAGAAAACTGCTAATAACGCTCTCGATTTAGCTAATCAAATCAATGGCAAGACTCGGTATATTAGTGTTCACGGTGCTACCACAATGATTGATGCAGGAGGCTGTTATTTAGCTATTCAAGCTGATGGAAATATAGTTGTATATAAAGATGGTGGGGGAGCTATTTGGGCTAGTGGAAGTCATGGATAGCAATAGATGATGTCGTAGTGCGCTTGTATAACACTTTTCAGTTCAATAAGTAGGTCAGCGTGAAAAACCAAAATATGTAAAGATAAATAAATACGGAGAACGCATCTACCGAGGTTATTAAAATATGGGCGCTCGTTTAAGAGTCTTTTTAACTCGCGATCAAGATAAAACCTTGTTAATAGGACTTACGCATTGACAAGAAAATTAGTCTATGTATTCAAGCCGCACAAGTATCACTCAAACTATCTAAAAGATATTCACGAATAACATTTGTGAATAGATTTCTTTGTACTTCGTACCAATTGTTAATGGTTTTTTCAGAGCGCATCTTTTCTAAACGAAATAGAAGTGTCGGCGGGAGCCTATCGCAGTAATTTAGCGCAAACTTAATTCTCAGAGAACGCGATCGCCCGAACATTTAAGGAAGATAAACCGACTCCTAGCCGTTCCAAATAACAGCGCTACTTTCCTTATCATTCGTAAGAGCGATCGCCCATCACCCCTACTTCTTTTTATCTCTGGCGCTGTTGCCTGCGATAATCCCAGGGCTTCTCGTAATTCCCACTCCACACCCCAACTTTCTTTGACTGTGCGATCGCCTTCAAAACTCATCAATGTTTGATACGTTTGCGATAATCCCAAGGACGCTCATAATTCCCCGACCATACGCCGATACGTTTGTCCTGGGCTATTTCTTCGGCACGTTGGAATACTTCAGCGTTCGGACAATTTTTAAGGTATTGATGGTAAAGATATGCGTTTCCTGAAGTCAATTGTTCTTCATTCAATGATTTTTCTCCACCATTTACTGATGTAAAAACTTCAGCAACTTTTCTGCCATATCTATCCGTATCAACTATACTTACCATCACCTCGTTATTTGCTTCTTTTATTAACGAGCGTAAATTAGATTTTGATTCTTCACCCCACTGTTGCCCAGTTTGATTGCCTTTTGAAGTTTCCGGTGCATCAATACAAGCAAGCCTAACTTTTAGCTTTTCTCCCGTTGTCTGCCCGACAGTTATCGTATCCCCATCCGACACTTTAACTACTGTCCACAGTTCAGTTATAGGTGCTGCTTTATTACTGTCTGCCGTCCATGTTTGCTGTCTGTCGGACAAAGATAATATAAGAAAAACAGCACTTACCCCAACAAAAAGTCCTGTATTTATAAAGTTTCTAGTAAGTTTTTTCATTGTTATTCACCCTAGTTTTTAAAATAATCAATTTATCTACAGCAAAATAATAAAATACTACTCGCTTTTTAATCTGCAAGAAGTAGTAATACTAATTGTGTGCGAGTTTATAGTTAATTCACCTCAGTGTAAGCCTGTAAATTTACTCTCTCGACAAATCCCCAAATTATTTTTTTAATAGCTGCATAAGCAATTATTTTTTGGTTTTAAACAATGATTTTAAAGAGATTTGGGAAAGTCGGAATTTTGTTAAGTTCAGTAATTGGTATTGTAGTTTCTCCGTTAACTGCATCTGCTATTCCATACCAGTCCAACACTGTATACAAAGCAATGGATGGGATGAATCAAGTAGTAGTATTTAGCGCTACTCCCGGCAGTAGAATCAGCGTAAATTTAGGCACTTCACCCCGTCCCGCTGCTCGATTAGCAGGTGCTTGTGGAGAAGTTAGGATTTCGCCTCCATCAACAGGGGATTTTACGGGGTTAGAAGTTGACGGAACTGCTATAGATGCTGCTTCATTATCGGTTCAAAGCTTACCTAGTTGTATAAACGGTTCGTTTAGTGAGGCTCGTGCTACGAACTTTAAGACCCCTACCGGACAAGTAATTATCGTTGGTAAAACTCCGCAGTCTGCCGTAACCATTTCGCTGCCTGCTGCGGTAACTCGTAACGTAACTGTAGGTGCTTGTGGATTTGGTGTTTTACGCCCCACAAACTCCAGCGGCCCCATACCTGCAACTTTCAGTGTGGATTCAACAAGTTATACCCTTGCTTCCCTACCCGATTCAGGCAGCGCTCCATATTGCCGCACTATAAGCGGCACTCCCTACGGATACGTACCAGCTACTTGGTAGTAAATTATTCATTCTTTATTAGCGATCGCAATTATTAAAAAAAAGCGATCGCTTCTTTTTTCCTTATACAAAAATGTTTAAGTACTTCACTTTTTTACTAATAGTATTTTCTCAATCTCCCGTATTTGCACAACAATCTACAGCTTTTAAAGATGAGAATAATACATTATTTTTATATGGTTTGGAACCGTCAAAAGTTGTAGAAATTAAATTACAAAAACCACTACATAAAGCTTTTAAGAGTAATGAATGTGGGTTAGTTACGGTTAATTCTGATGATGTCATCCAATTTGAAAGTCAGGTCATTACTCCTAATTTTAATTTTGAAGTTAAAGAAAATCCTAAAACCTGTAATGAATTAGCAACATACCCACAAATATTTAGAACTTTAAATGGCGCGATCGCAATACAAGGAATTCCTAATAAAGCTTATAAGATTACTTATCCCAATCATCAAATTAAAAGACAAATAATTGCTAATGAATGCGGATTTATTCAAATACGTAATTTTTCTGCACCGTTTTTAAATTTACCTACCGTTACAAAAGAGCGAGCCGATTTTGCATTTGCTTCCTTACCAATTAATAAACCTTTAGCTTGTTTAAAAAACAAACTTTATTTCCCAGTAGGATTCGATCCAAAACTTGCTATTGCTTCTGCACTGGGAGCGTCAAATCCTCCAACTACAGCACCACCAAGTAACACGGTTAACTCCCAAAATGCCCAACCCGTAGCGGTGAAGAACGGAAATTTACTAATTATTACCGGAATTCCACCAGGAGACTACACCGTTGTAAACGCCAGCAATCCAGTACAAAAAAAGAGCTATACCGTTACATCTAAAGCTTGCTTGGTGAGCGATATACAAAGTATTGGCTCTCCTAATAATTTTTTGATTAGCCGTCAGGGATTAACATTTCCAGTTGCTTGGAGCAATTTACAAACTGTTTCTACTATTCCGGTATGTAAATAATTATGTTTAAAAAGAGCGCTGTTATCTTATTATTAATTTCTTTATTTCCCCAAGCTGCATTTGCTCAAGTAAAAGGATATTTAGGAAAAGATGGATATTTTAATATTCGTGGCTTAGATGCAAATAGGGCTTATCAAATAAATTTAGGGGGAATGCCGTTAATTAGAGCAGGGCGTACTAATAGTTGTGGAGTGTTACGAGTTGCATTGAGTGGGGCAGTAAAGACATCTGATAAAATCGAGATTCATGATGTAAAAGCAAATAAGTATTATGGTTTTGCTAATACCCAAAATATTCCGACAGAAGAATTTAGCTGTAAGCCTGGAGAAGTAAAACCTGGGAGGGACATTTGGAAAGATACAAAAGGAACTTTATGGATATCAGGATTAACACCAAGCAGCGCCCAAACTATTAGATTATTATCAGAAAACCCCACTCGTAAAATACGCGCTAATTCTTGTGGATTCGTTTCTTTGCGTTTAGCTAACCCACAGCCTCCAGGTTTAGTTATTGATGATAATCAAGCTTTTCAAATCAATGGTGCAATTTCCGGCGGAGGAATTGTTTGTAGAAGAGGCAAGCTTTATGTAGCTTATCCTCCAGAGCCTGAAGTTAATCCCGTGTCGGCTGCAAGTTGGAGGCAAAATCCTTTATCACAAGTTAGCTTTGCACCCTATAGCGCGATCGCAACAATTACAGGTGGTAACGGAGGAGGAGAAACGACTTGGAGCGAACCACCTTCTCAACCACCACCGCCACCAGTATTTAACCCGCCAAAAGAACCAGTTGATCCACCTCCACCTCCAGAGGAACCACCACCAGATCCGCCAGCGCCGCCACCACCACCAACACCTCCACCGCCAGAACCACCTGCACCACCGCCAAAACCACAACCACCACAAGGTCAAAGAATGTGTAAGGTTGGCAGTCAACTTGTAGTATTGCGTTTAACTCCAGGTAAATCTTATGAGGCAGATGAGGATGATACTCGTACACCTCCAAGATTTGCGATCGCAGATAGTGATGGTAGGGCAGAATTTGAAAATATTAATTTTGAAAAGGAATATGAAGGTAATCCAGCAGGACTTTATGTGTTTGATTACGAAAGTGAAGATGTTGTAATTTCTACTTATGTAAGTGTTGTAAAACCTTGTGAGTATAATTCGTAAAAGACCTCTCTCCAAACCTCTCTTCTGCAAGGAGAGAGGCTTAATTTTCCCCCTTCCCTTGTAGGGAAGGGGGGTAGGGGGGTTAGGTTTTTGCATAAATTTGAAGTTCACTGTTCACTATCAAATTTCTGCATCTTTTACTGACAAAACTAACAGTTTAATCTCAAATAAGCTGCGTCGCATTTTAGCCCAAGCTCTGTAAGTTTGGGCTTTTGTATTGTCTAATTGATTCATTCGCTGTAAATAGGTTTCTGTATCAGAATTACCTCTTGTATACCTGATTTCAAAGACTTTAAATTGATCGACTGCTCTACTTGCTACTATTTGAGAAGTTTGAAAATCAGTACGAGCTTCATCAAATTGAATCAATAAAGTTGCTACTTTATCGCGAATTGTATCGGCAAGTTGCGCTCTGCCTCGCTGTAATTCTGCAACTTTTACTTGAATGTCGCTAATTGCGATCGCATTCCGTTGAGCATCGGCATTACCTCCTTGAGTTCCTAAAAAGAAAGGTACGCCAATAACGTTAATTAAGCCATTAATTAAACTGGTTCTTCCTCTAAGAATTCCCGCTATATTATCAATTAATCCGGTTCCCGGTGTTTGAGGTTGTCCGGCTGCTGGTGTAGGACCAAGTAAGTACTGCAATGCTGGAGTAAGTACTGCAAGCCGAATGCTTTTCTTGTTTCTAACTTTAGCTTCATTAATTCGTTCGTTGGCTTCGGCAATCCGAGCGTCAATTTCTTTGAGTAACGGGGATTGCACTACTGCTCTATCTTGCAATTGTTGTAAGCAAACAGAAGAAGTTTCTAAGCATGGTAATCCACCCCGCAATAACCGCCACATATCATCATTCATTTCCCGCTGTAAAATTGCGTCGATGCTTGGTTTATTAAAGGGATTTTGTTCGGGTTTGGGTAGCTGTAAATCGGCTTCTTCATCTAGTTGTTGAGCTTCTTCTGGAGTTATTTCTTGAGGTTCTGGTTCGGTTTCTTCTGGCGTTTCTTCGGGGGTTTGTTCTACTTCTACTTCTGGTGTTGGTGGAGGTGAGGGAATTTTATCCGAAGAATTTTTAACAGGTGGTGAAGACGGAACTGGTACGGGTTTAGTTTGTGCCGTTACTTCTGGAATTAATAATAGACTTAGGAATAGAGCTAATAGTAACGATTGTTTGATATTTGCCATTGTTACCCGTCCAGTTTTTAATTCTCCTGATATATCCATTCCGAGGCGATCGCACTGCTGGAATTAATGCTAACTTGTCATCGATGCCGCTTAGTGAAAGATTAACTTGGGCTAGCTGGTAATCGCGATCGCGTAAACTTTGGGCATATTGTGACTGTTGTTGCGAGTACGATTGCATTGATTGATTTTGCTGCTCAACACGTTGCACTGATTCAATGGAAGCTTTATATTCTACTAGTTTGCGGTTGCTGCGTGCTGTCGCAAGTCTAGACTCAGCCATGTTTAATTGCGATTGTGCTAACTGCACCGCAATTTCAAGGTTTTGTAATTCCTGCTGTTGAGTAACGGCGCTAGCGTTAAGTTTTGCCCGTTCCCGCTCCAATGCTGACTGTGCTTGCTCTAATTCCGATTGCAGTTGAGCAAGTTTTGCTTCTTCATGACGAATTACTGGCGCTTCCAGCTTCATATCCCGCATACTTCTGAGTAACTCTTCTTGCTCTTTAACTTTCTCTTGTGCCTGTCGCAATGCTGCTTCTGACTTTTCTGCTTCGGCACGTTTTTCAGGATTGTCCGCTTGTAATACGGGCGATCGCGATTTTAGGATTGACTGTGCCTGTTGCAGTTTAAGTTGTGCTTGAGAAATACTTGTTTCTTCTTCTACAAACTGGGCTGGTGGTAATGGAGAAAGTGGTGGTGGTACGGTTGGTTTAATTGGTGCGGGGATGGGTTTAGATTTGAGGTTATTGATTTGTAATAGTATGGACTGTCGTTGTTTGCTCAAGCGTTCCCGTTCGATGGAATTATCAGCAATAATTTGTCCAATTTTAATTTGTTCACCTTCTTTTACTTTCAGATGTGAAGGATCATCAACAGTAATTGTTAACCTTAATAATGGTTGGGGTTTACTAACTTGATTCTTTACCATATTTTGTGGCTGAGCGTTAGTTTGAGCTACAGCTTTTGTTTGAGGAATAATTATATTTGTACTGCCATTAATACTGCTTAATTTGGGTAAAGTTAACCCCAACACTGCCATTCCCACAAATCCACATACCGCTAACTTAAACTCGTTCATAGTAAAGTTTGATTTTGTCTCCAATTACCAATTCCCAATTACCCATTCCCAATTACCCATTACCAATCACCCATTACCAATTACCAACTTAAACTCGTTCATAATAGGGCTTGATTTTACACTTAGTCCCGACCGTACCCATCCGTACTAATGCTTCTAAAGGTTGCAGCGCTGCCACAATATTTTCCGCAAACCTGAATCTTCTCGCTACCCTTTTTACTTCCGATTGATCCACCATCAATACAATTTTGGTACTAGAATTGGCGATCGCCTCATCTGATATTTCCGCATCTCGTTGAGAAGCCAATACTGCACACAAACCGTATTTTCTCCCATCTCCCAAGATTATTTTTATACTTCTTGAGTTTTTAATTTCTTTAGCTTCATCGATAAAAACAAAGCTACGTGGGGTTTTGTCTTCAATTTCTCCCATAATTCGGTGGGTATCCATCAATTGTTTGGTTAATGTTTCCGCTGCGATCGCACTTAGTCCCGGTACTTTTCCTAGTGCTGATAAATCAAAGCGAATAATAGGATGGTCGAGGGATGGTTGGGGTTTGTCGAAAATGCCATATTGGAATGTCGCTGCAAGTTTTAGTTGGAGTTTAACTGATTCTTTGCAGCCGTCTTCAACCCTGGTTTCAATCTCAGCGCGGACATCAGCAAAGGTTGGTGGTGCTTTTGTCCAGGTGTTGAAGTCATCTTGGACAATTCCCTTAAGGCGGTAGCAGCTATTAAGGATAGAAATAACTAACCCTTCTTGATTAGCTCCCAATACCAGCGCTTTTTTAAAAGTCGCCGCCACCGAAATTGCTTGCAGATTCGGTCCGCCCCCTTTAGCATCCAAGTCAATTACCAGCGGGTTAATACCGTGAGGTGATTCCATATCAATGGGGTAGCAGATTGCATTAGGTAATTCTAAATCTCCGTGAAAGTCAATAATAATTATTCTGACTTCGGGAAATACTTGGGGCAGTTCGTGGGCGATCGCCTTTAACGTTTGGGTTTTACCGCTACCGGATGCGCCAATTAATACAACGTGTCCGTTTGGTAGGGTGACGGGATTCCAGGTAACGTTATCCCCTAGTAAAATTCCCTTCGTTATAGCAGCATTATCCTTTTTAGTTTGATTGGGTTTTAAAATCGCTTGTGGTAGTGGTTTGGGCATTGATAATCCTTATTTGTAAATTTCCTGTAGCGAATTGTTCGCCGATTTTTTCCATAACTTTACCCAGCGGTGCAGTTTCTAAACTTACCGATTCACCAGACACTCTAATGTAAGGGAATTGATAGGGGTCATACTCTGGCTTGATACTTTCTGGGTCATCAATTTGCAGTTGACCGCTGATAAATACCATTGCTCCGACTCGGTTAAATGGAATTAAAATCTCTGCTAATTGTTCTTCTTCTAAACTTAACGATTCAATATTGGTAATCGCAGCCTTACCCACATCAGCTGTAATGCGTTCAGTAATAATCTGCGAACCCGCTTCTGTCCCGGCTTTATAAATCTCACCCCTGCCTGACTGAACGATGAACCCCGAACCATGAGTTTGAATTACTAAAAAATCCCCCTCAACCTTTGAGCGATCGCCCGATCTTACCCCTTTAATCCGCGCTTTAATCAAGTTGGTTGCACCCGATGCGTTATAAATACTTTCAACCCCAGATGAACTGGCAATCAAACGGTTAAACTGCGTCAACATCCCGCCACTGTTGTTGATATTAAAAACAGCCAAAGAAATCGCCATTAACACTATCAATACAAAATATTCGGCATTACTTCCCGTCCTCAACCGAAAATTCCGATTCCCAGGACACACGCACTTGACCCTTGCAGGAAAGAACATTTGTACTCCTCCACGGGTAAAGGCATCGGCAAACCAACCAAAGAAGTACCCAATATTAATCGCGTGAACCAAATTTATAAAACTCGGTTGAAATAGTGTAATGGAGTAAGATGCGATCGCAATTACCAAAGATGCCAACAAGCTATGGGTACAGCTGCGATGGGGCATTCTTCGTTCTAAATATTTACTTACCCAGGGAAACGCTTGTCCTGCCGGAGATGTGGATATATCAACATCTGGTAACAGTCCTGCGATCGCACCCGTAGCAATAATGGTAGGGCTAGCCGTTCCTAATAGCAGACTAGTTGCCGTGCCACTAATCAATAAATGCGATACCCCTAACATTATTTGATCCTCCGGCTTTCGTTCGGTAAAGCATAAAGTAACCTGGCTAATCCCAAGAATATTGCAGCCGCAATTCCTCCAAAAATGTACATTGCTTGGTTGTTGGTTCCAAGTCCGATAAACCGCATCACTACAAATACAATTCCTACGAGCATTATTAAAGGTGTAATGTCAAAATATCTATCATGGTCAGCCCCCTCAACTTCCAACCCCAGATATTCCTCCTCAATTGCTCTTTGTGCCAACATCGGATTTCCCCCAGCCCGTTCTTGCAACTTAGATAATTCCGATGGTTTCAAATTTATCCCCCGCTCTAGTGCTGCTTGTTCCATCAATTCCCGAATCGCGTATTCAGGCAATGGCTGCAACTCTATACGCGGAATGTTAATAAAGATATCGGTTCTGGGTGGATTGGTAGCAAGCAACAACATCGGTACTTGCAGCTTCCGCAACTGCTTGAGCCACATCCGAAATTTCGCCTCACAAAACTGCACGTCATCAATTACCAAAAACGCCGTATTGTTTTCTAAGTAATTTGCGATCGCTCTTCTCAATTGTTCGGCACTCAGCGCTTTCCCCTCCAAACTTTGGGTTTCTACTCCTAGTTGATAGGCAATTTCGAGCAGCATCTGCTTGGGTGTAGTTGGTTCAATGTGTGCCACCACAAACCCATCTCCTTGTAGTTTCTCAACTACTGCCGATATTAGTACAGACTTACCACAACCTTCCTCTCCGGTAATTAACAGCGAGCCAGAAGCTAATAGCGAGGCAATAATCCGATTTAATTCGGTTTGGCGATACAGTCTAAAGCTAGTCGTAACTTCGGTACTAACGGTTAAATCTTCAATTTCAATAGTTGGATGATTAATTGGAGTACTAACGGTTTGGTCTGGTGGTTCGATTTCGGTTTTATTTACCTTTTTGTTAGACCTAACTACCAATTCCCCAATTGACATTGTTAATATCGCAGCAATCAACGAAATTGACGATACTCCATTAATTGCTATAACCATAGTCGCCAACACGATCCCCGACCAATTTAAGCTGCTACCACCCCAGGCTTGGCGAAGTTCACGAGCGCGTTGGCGTATTCTAAAGGGTCAACTTCAGGTATCCTTGCAGATTGCTGAATCTTTGCTTTAAGTTCATCGGACAACATCTCTGGATTGTTGATAAACTGTTCCGCCAAAACATTCTCAGCTATCAATATCCCCGCTGCTTTATTTTGAGCATTGTTGAATATCTGTTCGCTTAGCACGTTCATCTGCGATATTTCATGCTGGCGTACATCGATAGATTCATTCTCGGTCACGCTCAATGTCTGCTCTGAGGATACGGTTATTGCATTTGCTGAAGGCTGATTAACTTTATTTTCATCAACTGCTGTCGGCTGCGTTTTTTCTGCTACGGGTCCTGATGGTTCCGGTATCAAATAGCCTTCCATCCGTCCGGTAGCCTTAATGTGTTCGTGCAGTCCGTCCATCTGCTCTGCTTGTTCTGCATCCAGATAAGCCTTGTTCTTTATCTTGTAGGTTGTAATCTGCAAATACCGCATCCGACTGTACAGCGGATCGCGACCGATGCCATATTTTTTTAAAAATTCTGATATGGGAATTCTTGCAAAATTATCAACACTTTGACTGTCATCTGGCGTATTGTCTGGCATACTGTCTGCTACAACATTATAGTTTTGCAACGAACTATCGGGTAAAGTTTGGTTATTGTCGGGTAAACTATCGGGTGTAATTTTAGTAGAAGAGTGCAGATTATCCGGTGTAACAATTGTGTTTTCTACCGTACTATCTGCCGATAATGATTCATTATTTTCTACTTTGTCTGCCATAAAATCCCAGTTAATTTGTGGTTGTATATTCATTGTCTGCTATACATTACAGAATTTAGTACAGTACAACTACTGATTGTCTGGCAGACTGTACTGCTAACTATTTATCTGTCTGGTAATCAAATTATTTACTATTATATAAATATATAAATATATTTAATTAAAATTTAAGTATTTATCAGTTTAATTTATTATTTAATATTGAGTATAAAGTATTAGCTGATTATGCTCAAAATTGTTTAAGAACTAATAATTATGTTGCGATAGCGAAGCGCTGCTGCAAGCAGATCGCTCGTGCGGCTGTGCCAATCGCGCTGATAATAGATCGAATGGGGAATTATTGCTGATACACCGTTGCACTATCGTTTTCATCTATCGCTTATATAGCAAACGGGAGATGCACCACTGGGGCGCGAATAAGCAGAACGCTTACCACAACTACGTCCCCGACTATCTGTATCGTAAGGACAATCGCATTTACCACTTATCGATGCTCGGACTGGTGCATTAGGGTCAAGTACTGGTGCGATGTTTGGTTTGGAAATATTTTGTGGTGGTTCTGGTTCGGGAGTATTTACAACTTCAGGTACTGGTTCGATAACTGGTTTTGGTTCGGAGGTTTTAATAATTTCAGGTGCTGGCGTAATATCTGGCTCAAGCGTAGGAGCGGGTTCAGCAGTTGGTGTAAATGCAGGAGGAGTTGTAATACGTGCGGGAGATTCAGTTTCAACATTCGTAGGTGCAGTTTTAACCGATGGTGTAGGTTGAATAGCTTGAGGTTCTGTTGGTGAAAGCATTCCGAAAATAACGATGCTTATAAAAAATGCCAAGATTCTTCCACCTATATTCCACCTCAAACCATAACTTGAAGTAAATCGGAACAATAGCGGCAAAAAGATTAATCCCCAAATGATGCACGTAAAAGCAAGCGCAGGATTTTCTACAATACTGGTAAGCCCAACTAGTATGAAAAGTCCAGCCCACAACCAACCAAAAAACGATAATATTCGTCGCCACATAATAATTTAAGTATAACCACGCAGGCAACTTTACCACCAATTATGGTAACGAGTTGTGATTTAGATCGGTCACATATGACTATTAGCACTGCTAATTGTCAAAATCTGTGATTATCTGGAGTTTCGGGTGTAGTGTCAGTTTTTAATCTCAGATTAATTTTTAACGTCAGAGCTTGCTAATCACAACCGGAAGGAATGCCACTGGCATTTGAAAAAATCCATTAAAAACTTTTACGTTGCTTCTATCAGAATATAGACTGTTTAAATTTACACGAACAATGCAATTGCCGTGGTTTTTAGATTTTTGCGTTGTTTTTCCCCAATTTGTAAAGAGTCTTTACTTTTTTAATAAATTTGTAAGTGTTCGTAGCGTTTGTGTATTGAATATTTGGTAATGCTTTCGGTTAGGACTCCTAACCAATATTTCATCTCAATGGTAAACGTTTACCGCTTTCACTATAGATAGTGCATTAAGCTAAAACCCTTAGCCAGTATTTTATAGATTTTTATGGCGGTCGTAGTAAAGCTATCCGTTAGGGAAAAATTTCTTTAACGAGATATTCTGTCGTCTGAGATTACTTTTTTAGTAAAACCGTAATAAAGTTATTCGTTAAGGAAAAATTTCTTTAACCAAAGTTTAGATGTTTCAATCTCGTTGTTGAGTTTAGTCTACAGTTACAGTAAATTTAGGGTAACTGGATTAAAAAATAATTTATTGAAATTTAAGTGACTTAAATTTTTATATTTACAATTACCAAGTATAAGAGAGAAACATTTACTGTATTTTTTTTACATCCTCTGCATTTTTTTCACATTCTCTGTATTTTTTTTACATTCTCTGCATTTTTTTTGCATCCTATGTCATATTCGTCATACTTTAAATGACATATCGCTAATTAAAAATGTACTAACATGAGTAAATAACATTCTCAATACATCTATCAATGATATAGATAGGATAATAAATTATCGCGATACAAAGTTTTTATAATTTTAAGCTAATATTTATATCACGAGATATGATACAGATTATATTTTTTGTTGTAAACCGATATGTAAAATGTAAAAACTATGAAGAATATGTAAATAATATGAATTAATTGTGAAGGATGTAGTTATTTTAGTATTTTTTAGTTTTTTCTTTTAAAAAAAATGTATATTAGTAAGTAGTTAATATCAAGCGGTCTTTATTAGAAAGTATAGCTAGATATCCAACTAAATTTCGGGGTGGTTATATTATTTTTACTTTATAACTAAACATCTAACCGAAGCAATTGTAGACGTTTAGACTATTTTAAACGTGTGCGAAAGCAAAGTATGAAATCCTTTTAATAGTGTCTTGTGTGGATAACCACCAGTCACAATTGAATTGAAATTTGTACTACATTATTGAAGCTCAAGAAACGGAGCTAATTGAAAAACCCAGCAATGATTTGCACTCACTACTGGGTCAATGATTCACCTGCACTTACTGATTTGCACTCAGTAAAGGCAGAACTATCAAATTTTTTGCTTAACCTTATGATATCAAATAATTCTCAAGAAATCTCGTCTGAAAACTACATTGGCGTTCCAGCTACAACTGATATTCCAACTCCGCCAATAATTCAACCAACGCCATATCATTACCTGGCATTACTACCAGCAATTTTGACGGCTTTAACCCCATTGATTTTGGGAATGATGAAGAAAGATGAGGATGATAAGGACAAAGAATAGATAACAGTAGGCGATCGCTATCTTAATTATGTCAGCGATCGCGCTGCACTACCTTAATTTTTCTCACAACCTATTCCGTTACCATCGCCATCAAAGCGGTGGGGGTCTGGTGGTAGGACTTTGAATTTGCGTTGTTTAATGTCCGAGCATTGTAAATCGGGTAAATCTTTAGATATACAAAAATCTGGATAAGCAGGGTCACAGTTTTGTGCAGTTGAATTAGTACCTACATAAGTAGCAACTGCAATAGTTGTCCCAATTACTGCTGTAATTATCGTTACGATTCCTACTGTTTTTTCTAAAGAATTTTTTGATTTTTTTTGTTCTAGAGTAAGATGAATTTCTTCAATCTTATTATGTTGAGGAGATAGCATAATATTTCTATTATACTTTTGGTATCCTTCTGCCTCTACACGCATACGCGCTGAAACAGTATTTCCGTTTAAATCGGCATTAAATTGATAAAATCCTTCGCTATCAGAGTGAACGATATAGGATTGACCATCAAGTTCGAGAGTTACCTTTGCACTATCAACAGTTTTATTTTCACTGTCTAATACACGTCCTGTATAAGTATTGTAAGTATTATTAGTCATATTCGCCTCGATATAATAAGATAAAATGCTTGAATTGTAGTTTTTTTAGCTGAAGATTTACAGCCAGACTTAAATAAAAGTAGAACTCAACGCAAATGATTTTAAAAATAAATGCGCTCGGATGAAGTGATATCAGTAGTTAGATATGACAAGTAATTTAATACTTATGCAACAAACTGCTTTCGTATTAAAAAACATTTTCTTTAACTAGAAGCCAAGCAAATAGGGGCAATCATGACTTAAGTATCAAACTGGTAACTTTTACATTATCTACAAGCGTCATCAGTACAATTCCTGAATTTATAAAAAATTTGGAAAACTTAATAGATAACACTTTTAGATACCGTAAAACTCTCGATTTTAAAGCATTATGCTTTTTAAAGTGCAAAAAATATTACTTCCATAACTGCAATATTCTCAGTAATTATTCTACCTTATTACTGAAAATTACATTCTTATTAATAAAACTACATAGTTCAAATTTTACTCTTAACAAAGAATAAAAAAGATGTGCGATCGCTCCCAGCGGTCGATCAACCGCATCGCCCTTTTAAGTGCTGGCGCTGCGATCGCATTCAAGTAATGCAGTAATGCAGTATGTAAATAAGTAATTAATTAATGATTGTAATACTTGCAATTATCTGGTATATAAAGCATTAATCAAACTTTCAGCTTAATTACTCAATGCAGTAATTGATGCAGTAATGCAGTATGTCAGTAATATCATTAATTAATCAAAAAGGTGGCTGCTCAAAGTCCACAACCGCTGTGCATCTTAGCTATTGGTTATCGAGTAAAGGTTATTCAGTCCAGCTTATAGATGCCGATGCCCAAGGTAGTAGCTCTGTGTGGTTAAAGTCAATAGAAGAAAATAAAATACCATTTACGGTATTGCGATCGCCCGACGAACTGTTAGAACAAATTCCCGAACTAGCAGCGCAGTGCGATTATTTAGTTGTAGATGGTCCGGCGGGTTTGGCTGAATCTAGTAGGGCTATGTTATTTCGTAGCGATCTAGCAGTAGTCCCATGTCAGCCGACTGGTTTAGATTTGCAATCGGCTAGCGATGCAGTGCGGTTAATTAAGCAAGCTCAATCTGTTCGCGGTGGGCAACCCAAAGCCGCAATATTTATCAGCCGTGCGGTGAAAGGCACAAAACTTAAAGATGAGGCGATCGCACTGTTATCGAAAACCAAGGAAGTGACGGTGTTAAAAACTGTGATTCATCAAAAGCAAGCGATCGCGGATACGTTTGGTCAAGCTGCAACAATTTGGGACTTATCGGGACGTTCTGCTGCTGACTCGGCGCGGGAGTATGAAAAATTGTTTACAGAAATTCTAGGGATGCTCAAATGATTAAAAAACGTAAGTCCCTCGATGATAGTTTGGCAAGTGAATTTGTTTACGGTCAAAATAAAGAAGAAGCGCAACCAGTAACTAGTGAGGTTGAAGAAGTAATTGAAGAACCGGAACCACCTAAAAAAACTACAGCTGCTAAAACTGCTAAAACCAAAAAATCATCAATTGTGTCTAAGCTAAAACAAGAAAGCGTTAAAGAAGCAACTGTAAGATTAACTGTAGATTTACCCCAATCAATGCATCGTAAATTGTCTATGCTAGCTGCTTCTACTGGTAAGAAAAAGGCTGAGATTGTAAGGTTTTTGCTGGATGAAGCGCTGGAAGAAGTGGATGATTAATTAAGTAATGCAGTAATGCAGTAATTACTCAATCGAGTATGTAGAGGAGGTTAATTGCTGAAATTTCACCTTTTTATATGGAAAAATAGAATGATGAAAAGTTGATTTGAAAGAAGATATTTTCTTTTCTAATTTTATTCTTAACACATCGCTTCTGAAACCATGCTCCAACCCGATCTATCTGCTTTGAAAAGTCGAAATATATTACTAACCATGTTTGTGGTGCTTTGTATCCTAGATGCAACGCTAGTCGCGTTCGGCGCAGCCGTGCGGCTGATCGCACGGGATAATTGGGCAATTGAACGCATCTAGCGTTGCACCGAGATGACTGTAAAAACCCGCTGTCCGGCCCTCAAAAGGCTTGATTTTTCGTTATAAATAACGACTTTTTGACTTCAATGTAGCAAATTTTCAAACCTCTATAAGATAGGGGCTTTCAGACCATCTTGCAGAAAAAAAATACATATCTCGGCTCAATGCCTATATGCCAGTTTATTAATGTAATATTGTAGTACATTAAAAAGTAAGAGAAAACTAAGAATAGCATCTGGCACATTTTGTAATATTGAATTCGTAGAATGAAGCTTACACAGAATGTACAGGATTTTATTATCTAACCGTTACCTAGCATCTCCCGCAATGGCAATAGATACTCTTACGAAATATCGCCTTGTTATGTTTCCATAAATAATACTTTAATTAATTTTTAGTTCAATTACGCTCAAACGCCATAAATATTCTCACCCAAACTAGTTTGAGCAGGCAAACGAGTTCTTCTTTAAATCTGCCAAGCTGTAGATTTAATCTTGCCATAGCTTCTAGGGTTCTTTCTTGCCCCAAGCGGTAGCCATTCACACGATAGAGTGCTAAAGCTTGTTCGTATTTTTGCATCGCTTCGTCACTGCGCTTGAGGGACTGTAAAACATCACCTATTCCTTTTAAAGTATATCCTTCCCCATCGGAGTCGCTGACCTCACGAAACAATACCAAAGCTTGTTCGTATTTTTGCATCGCTTCGTCACTGCGCTTGAGGGACTGTAAAACATCACCTATACCTGTTAAAGTTTTTGCTTCCCATAAACGATAGCCAATCTCACGGTAAATTACCAATGCGGCTTCGTATCTTTCTAAAGCTTCCGTATGGCGTTTGAGCGTATACAATAAATCACCGATAGCTTTTAAGGTTTGCGCTTCCTCTAGGCGATAGCCAATCTCACGGTAAATTACCAATGCGGCTTCGTATCTTTCTAAAGCTTCCGCACTTCGTCGGTAAAAAAACTTCAAGATAATATCGCCAATGGCTTTTAAGACATTTGCTTCTCCAAGAGGAAAGCTAATCTTGCGGTAAAGTGCTAAAGATTGTTCGTAGTTTTGCATTGCTTCATCACTACGTTTGTTGAACTGCAAAACATCGCCAATGGCTTTTAAGGTATATGCTTCCCATAAAGGATTGCCAATCTCACGGTAAAGCGTCAATGCCACTTCGTATCTTTCCAAGGCTTCGTTACTACCTTTAAGGAACTTCAAGGCATTACCGATGGCTATTAAGGTATTAGCTTCTCCGAAGCGATCACCAATCTCACGGTAAAGCGTCAATGCCACTTTGTATCTTTCCAAGGCTTCGTTACGACGTTTGAGAAACTTCAAGACATCGCCGATGGCTCTTAAGGTATCTGCTTCCCAGCGAAACTTTAACAGGGGAGCTTGGCTAACGCCAATGTCCCGATAGGATACTAATGCTGCTTCGTAGTATCCTAAAGCTTCCGTATAACTATCGAGGTGCTTTAAGATATCGCCGATGGACTGTAAAGTATTAGCTTCCCCTAAAAGAGTTTCTAAGGAAGCAGCTTGGCTAATGCTAATATCGTGGTATAACGTTAATGCCGCTTCATAAGATTGTAAAGCTTGTTGTAAGTCATCCATGCTGCTGGAGAGCTGGCAGACATCACCAATGGCTCTTAAAGTATTAGCTTCTCCGAAGCGATCGCCAATCTCACGGTAGGATTCTAATGCTGCTGCATAGTATTTTAAGGCGGCTGATGCTTCATAAACTCGAAATTTTGTTTTGCCTGCCCAATAATAAACTTCTGCCTTAGCTGAAATTGTCACTCGCTCTGTTTCAATATGTTCTAGTAATACGGCAACCAGCGATTCTAGTTCGGCAATACGAAAATTATTATGCCAGTTTTCTGCTACATCCCAAAACTCACTACCTTGCCACTCTCGGTCAACTACAATTAAGTGATATAACCGTTCAATTTGAGTTTCTGGTCGATCAGTTATTGCTGTTTGAAGTTCATTGGTACTAAAAAAATACTCGGCTGCCCGTTGCGACAAGGTAATAAATTCATCCCGATGTTCTTGCCACAGATGATTTAACATTAAATTTCGCGTCAAATCATGAATATTATGTCCTCTATCAGCAAACTCTTCCACAAAAGGTAAAGCTTGCAATTCTGTATAAAGTTCAGATGATTGAGCTTGCAATTCTGGGCGCAGTGCTGCCAAAATTTCTGCATCAAACCAGTGTGGCACTACCACCGTCCATGCAGCCGCAGCTAACTCAGGTGAAAGCGTTGAGAGCAAACTCTCTGTTACAATCCAAGAGCGTTCCTCATCTGTTTGCGCCTTTGCTAGCTTCCCCAACAACTCCTGATTCACTGCTGTTCTCTCGCCAGTGCTTCTAAGGTTTTCACAATGTCCGCAGGTTGACCTTTTAGTATCTGCATCGCCATCCCCACTTCATCTCGATTAAAGGGCAATTTACTGTCTTTGCTGTACTTGTACCACGCTTCCCGATCCGAGATGCCTTCTAAACAACAACAGTGATGCAAATCCATCCACTCAATTGTCGGTTTGGGAATCTGCTGTCCGGCAATTACTACAATCAATTTGTGTGTATCAACAACATCAGCTAAAAATTTACCTCCTAGCCAGTTTGCCAGTTCAGAGGTAGCTTTTTCGTAAGAATCGAACAAAAACACTAGCTTTTGGGAAATTGTCCGCAAGTCCTGAAAAAATGTCTCGTGTAATTCAGTCAAACGAAAATTGCGTGTGCTTTTATCCACATTTGACAAAACCACGCTCAATTGGTTATCTTTGCCAATCATCGTTGTGCCAGAGACTTCTACCCCTGAACTGAGATATCGCTGCTGTGCAGCGTTTAATTTGGAAAAACGTTCCTGCCCTAAACGGCTGCGGACACAAGAAAAAATGTAAGGAATTCCTCGCTCTCGCGCTGATTTCAGATCAATTGGCACACATAACATATTTGACGGTAACGTATGCTTAAACCTGGATAGTAGGCAAGTTTTGCCATAACCAGATTTAGCTTCTATTAATAACACTCGTTTGGTACACTCTCCCTGCACTATCTTTTTGAAAATTTCAACTTCCCGCGTGCGATTAGCAATGCTCATGGATTTGAAGAATTATTTTGTGGCGAAGAAGGAGGATTATGAGAATTTTCGGTAACAGAAAACTCATTTTTCTTCCCTTCTATCTCTGTATTTTCTACCCAAGCATTGTTTTTGTTGACTTGCACTTTATTTTTATCCCCTTTCATAGTTGTCCCTTTGACAACAGTCCCTTTACCTGTAGAAGATTCTGAGGAAGTCGATTGTATAGATTGTCTACTCCAGGTAAGACCCCAAATGAGTTGCAAAATATTAACTAAAAAAGCTCCGAATAAAGCAGCAGCAATTTTTTCCAATAGTCCCCTGATATTTGACGTTTGGGCAATATCTCCAGATAACCATGCCCAAACTGCTCCCAAAACAGCAAGTTCAATTACCACGCCCACCACTAGCAACCAGCTACGACGAAACGTTCTAAGTGGCGGTAATTGATTAATAAAATATCCAGAAGCCCCACCAATAAATGCAGGCACTAGAATTTTTAAAAGCTCATTTGGCATAGAAAAATCAACTAATTAAAAGGTTGTAATTAAGCACAATTATACTGATTAAACTATACACTTAGAACACTGGTTCATTAATCAAACAGAAGAAGAGGCTGCATTAGTAGGGTAGCCGCCGATATACGGGGTTATAGCGATATAACCTGAAAATGAATCTCACTCAAATGGCAATACCAAGAAAGCTTAGTAATTTGATTGGTAATAGTTGAATGCATTTCGTAACGACCGGCATCTTGCGGTTTACCGTCAATAATTGCATCTGGTACTACCTGCCGAAATAGTGGGGTATCATAGCAAGTCCCAATAATACGGTTATGCTGCACGCTCCATTCGATGCTGTTGTGGAATTGTGACTGTAAAGAATCGGTTTGCCCGTCGTAGAATGTCCCCATCGTGCTTTTAACTCACATAACGCATATTTTTGCAAGTAATTTAATAAAACTTTGCAACGTGTCCTATTTTACACGAACCCCGGTGGAGACTATTTAACGCATAAAAAATATAGAGCCGCCAGATGGTTTAGTTACTTCGTCTTTTTCTTCGGAATCGATTAGAAAAAACAAACTTCTAGAGCCTTTATGGGTTTTTCTAATAAAAAAAGATGCAGCTAAAAGATGAGCAATTTCTCGTCCTAGCAAGTCATTTTTAGGTACGCAAGCCATAAAATTTTCATAAGCTTCATCTAATGTATATTCGTAAAAGCCAGTATTACTATTTTTATGCGTAATGCCGAACCATAAAGTATTTTTATCGCGATCGCCTACTATATCTTGTTGAAATTCGGGATTTGCTGCAACTGCGTTCCATGCTTCTTGCCGAGGAGCGGTCAATTTTTCATCGAACCTACCCGAATTAATAAAATATAGGGGTATTCCAGGGGTGCTGTTAGAAAAATCAATCCAAATATCAGTAGTGCCATCAAAGATATCTTCTACCAAACTTGCTTCCCAATTTTTAAATTCTAAGTCTTCTAATGTAAAACGACGTACACATTTTATATTACAATTATTACCACCGTAGGGGAATTGAAACTGACGGTCTACTAAATTTTTACGTCTTGCTGCTTTTAACTTACCTTTTCTACCCATATTTATAAAGCTATTGCTTAATTACTTATTACCATTCTACAAAGTCAAATTATTCGCACGAGTGAAGATAATTGTGCTGCTTGCTATAAGACTTGTTAACCAGTTTGTTTAAAAAAAATGTGGGTTGTAGAGTTGTCACCTGATAAAACCGCTCGTTCAAAGTCTGAAGTTAAAAAGGTTAAGAAGCGACAAGCCTAAAACTTTTAAGAAGAATTACGATACCCGCTTATTCTTGCTGATAGAAACGTTTAGTTTTGTTTTTGATTTTTGCTTTTCATATCCAGCGCGATCGCCCTTAATAGTTCTTCAAAAACTTCTGGCGATAAATTGCTTATCTGTTTGCTGATATCTTCAGCAGTGCCATTGAGTTGCAAAACGTTTGAGTTAGAAATCATATTATTGCCGCCAATAATTACAATTCCACCGGGATTACTACCCATCGCTCTTTGTGCTATTTCCATCCGCTGTTCTAGGGGCAATTCCTCAATACGCTTTGCAAATTCATCAAATTCTACGCATTCTACCAATTTAGCTACATGAATCTCTTTCATTGTCAGACTAGCTTAATTTAATACCTGTGAATAGTTAAGTTTTATTTAAACCTATACTAAGACATTATAATGGTCTTTTTAATACTAGCTTCATTCGTATTATTACCGTCGCTTTCTTCACGATTGGTTTTAAGCTTGTTCGCGATCGCCATTACGATATCGGACATTTGAAAGTTATCCATTTTGGCGATTAAGTGTTCTATAAGAACTCCTTCACCTAGCAGTAGATTAAAAAAATATACTTTGGCTTCAATTGGTAAAAATTCTAGAAGTCTTTCTAAACTATCAGTTTGGATCGATTTTTTACCCCGGCGAAACTCGCTAATTGACTGCGGAGTTACCCCAGATTGCTTGGCTAACTGTTTGGCACTAATTTCAAATCTTTTTAGCGTCATGTCAAAAGCTTGGTTAAAATTCATTAAGTTGTATTAAATTCGCTAATTAGGGAATTATTCTAGCTTGTCTTTGGTTAAAATTCGGTTATAAATGAATTGTTTCATTTTCATCTTATCTTTACAAAGCAAGCGAGATTATACAAATTATGCAACGTAAAACATAAAAACTTAAAAAATTATTAACGTGCTGCCTCGTTGCAACCTGCGTCGTCGGGCTTTGTTCCTAACTACACTGCCTGCGGTAAACAATTAGAATCTTTGTTTTCACGAGATTGGACGACCCAAATTGCAAGGGCGTTAAAAACCTCTGCCTTCTCTTGAGGAGATGCAGCTATAATTTGCGATCGCAAGCTAGCTTTAGGATTAACACCTAGTAAGCGAGAAACATACCATTCTTTGGCTTCATCGGGGATAGCCGCAAAAACTGCAAGAAATTTGCTCATCCCCAAATCGGCTTTACCTCGCCGAAATCTAGAAAGCATAACCTCAGAAATTCCTGCTGTCTCAGCTAGTTCCTTGGCTGAGATATTAAAACGGTTCATCATCTCATCGAACAGCTGTTGATGCGCTTCAGTTTTCTGTGTAACAATTTCTTGCATTTTTCACTGCTATCTCAATTAAAATAAGATTTAATGATTAAATTAACCTTTAAGACATTAAAAGCACAAGAGGACTAAAGAAATCTTTAACTGCTTGTATTTCTATATTAACTGTTAAATATCAACGGTTGATAATTGTGAAGTGTTCGCAAAAAAAATACCCCCAGTGTTTATTAACAGACTGGGGTAAAAATATTAAAACTTAGGTGCATTATGACCCATAACACTACCAAAATTCAAGGTAAATTTTACCCATTAACTCCAGACGTAGCTAAAAAACCCAAGAAAGCTAAATTAACTGCTGCCGAATGGAGATTCTGGACATATCTTGTAGAACTTAACAATTCAAAATTGGCGTTGGCTCAAGCAACCTGCTTGGAGATTGGAATCACCGTAACCTTCAAGGAGGTACAGCCATGATACCCAAGCCACAAAGAGATATGAAGGGGAAGGTACAGGGCGAATTTTACCCGCTGCAAAAAGCAGAGCTTATTGCCCTCCGTAAAGCCAAGCTGATAAACAATGTTGGCTTTGTTCACTTAGCGCTCAGGCACGAAAACCCTTTTTGCGATCGCTCTATTACAGTTATTCCCAAAGAGTTTGCACGACGATGGCTTCTTCCAGAAAGCAGCGTTTATGAAGCGATCGCCAGACTCAAGGAAAGCCACGCAATCAACATCAAATCGGGCAGAATCACCATCGAATGGGTAAATTCTCAACAAGAAGACTGTGATGACTCTCAGCAAGAATCAGTTGATAACTCCCAGCAAGAAGACTGTGATGACTCCCAACAAGAACCAGTTAATGACTCTCAACAAGAGTGCGATTCTGAGAATCCAGAAAAATTCTGGGAATCCAGAAAAAATTCTGAGAGTCCAGAAAAAATTACGGAATCCCAGAAAAAATTCCAGAATCCCAGAAAAAATTCTGGAAGTTCAGAAAAACGATGCCCGCAAAGCGCTCCAGGCAATGATTCTGGCTTCTCTCAGACTATTCAGACTTATCCAGACTTTATACAAACTCTCTCAAAAGGCGAGAGAGAAAGCTTTTTAGAATTTGGTAAGAAAAAAGCGAGCCAGCTACCAAAACCACCACAACTAACCATCAAGTGGATTCAAGCTCATCATGAGGAATTATGTTCCGAGTGGCGCGAAACGCAAAATAAAAATCAAAAATCAATTTACAAATTTGAGGTTTACCAGGAATACCAGCATCAAATGTGGTACGGACGGCTACAGTCGGTCGTAAAAATTCTAGTTGGATTTGGTGACGATAGCGGCTTGCGAAAATTCTTTATGGACGATTTTCAGCGATGTTGGTACGACTGGGCAAAATCTGCCCGCATGGACGTGCGCGAACTTTTAGCAAATAATCCGATAATGCAGGAGTGGAAGTATGGTTGATAATCCCAATTTTGCCTGTAGTGACAAATTACCTCCCCAAAGTATCGAAGCAGAACAAGCAATTTTAGGCGGAATCTTGCTCGACCCAGGTGCGATCGCCAGGATTCGGGACATCCTTGTGACGAATGCTTTTTACCTGGGCATCCACCGCGATATTTATCAAGCAGTCTTGGAACTTGATAACCAAGGTAAGCCGACAGATTTACTCGCAGTTATTAGCTGGATGGAAGACCGCAATCAGCTCTCAAAAATTGGTGGTAGAAATCAATTAGCGTCGCTTGTAGACCGGACGGTATCGGCAGTTAACATCGATGCCTTGGCGGCATTGGTGATGGATAAATATCACCGACGGCAATTGATTAAAGCCAGCGGCGAAATTTTGGACTTGGCGCACGACCAAACCCAAGAAATAATCCAACAGTTAGAAAGGGCATCTTCAAAGATTCTGGAGGTAAATAACAGCGCGATCGCTTCAGATTCCGAGCCGACTCCGCTATCAGATATTTTGTTCGATGCCTTTGAACGTATTGAAGAAAAAAGTATGGGTAAAGCGCTAAGGGGCGTTAATACTGGATTTTATGACTTAGATGCGGTAATTGGAGGATTTAAACCGGGAAAGCTGATAACTATTGCTGGTCGTCCGGCGATGGGCAAGTCATCGTTTTTGGGTAATTTAGCTTTTAATATTTCGCTACATCAGCATCTGCCAACCGTAATTTTTAGTCTTGAGATGGGTAAGGAAGAATGGGGAGATAGATTTTTATCAACTGATATGCCCATTGAATCAAGCTATTTACAAAACGGTAAAATTAGCAAAACCGAATGGGAATCTTTAGCGCAATCGATTAGTAAATTAAGCGAATTACCCATTTACATCGATGATTCGCCCATAATAACTCTCAATTCAATTCGGACGAAAGTTAAGCAGCTTATTGCCAAGCATCATCGCATTGGCATGGTTGGAATTGATTATTTGCAGCTGATGGAAGGGACAGATGGCGATAGTTTTAATTTGGCTTTTCAAATCGGCAAAATCACCAGAGGTTTAAAACAGTTAGCACGAGAATGTAACACAACTGTTGTCATCTTGTCGCAGTTAAATCGTGGTGTAGAAAGTCGGAATATCAAGCGCCCTATGATGTCGGACTTGAGAGAATCGGGGCGAATTGAGGAAGATTCGGATTTAGTACTGCTGCTTTACCGGGATGAATATTACCACCCAGATACGATTGATAGGGGTATTGCAGAAGTAATTATTGCCAAAAATAGAAGCGGATCAACGGGAACAATAAAACTGCTGTTTGACGGACAGTTTACTTGTTTTAAAAATTTGGCACAGCGTTAACAGTGAGCAGTTAACAGTTATCAGTTATCAGTAACATACCGGGATACAGAAAAATGACAACACTTTTTAATATTGAGCAATACCAAAATTCTTATCAACGCGACTGGGATGGTGCTAATTATGACCCTGCTTGGGACAAACCTGATGATGTCTCTGAAAAATCGCATGAAAAAGTTTCCTCAGTTGTGGAAGTTTCCACGGGTGAGGAAGAAATACAGCCGGAAGTTTCCGAACGTTGGAACCCGAAACATTTTGGAGAAACACCGCGTAAAGTTGATGAAACTGGAAATCCTACCGTTTTCTGGGATGAAAGCATAGAACCACCCCTACCTGATGATTTTGAATCACTACAAGAATACGAGGAAGCATGGTTACGTTGGGAAATAGAAAACTGCGACAGATCGATTTGTGCAGCGGGGTTGGGGCGGGATTTCCCCTCGCCGGATTGCAGCTTAGAGAATTTGAACTCATCGGACTCTGCGAAATCGACGAGTGGTGTAGAGACAGATTGCAGCAACGCTTCCCCGATGTCCCCATCTACGACGACGTTAAACAATTCCCCAGAATCGAGGGAATCGACTGCATCACCTCATCGCCACCATGTCAACCCTTTACCGTTGAAGGAAAACGACTCAGTGGAGCAGACGATCGAGACTGCATCCCCGCAGTACTGCAACTTGTCCGCACAATCAAACCTAAATACTTCTGTTTGGAAAACGTCCCCGGACTGTTATCGGCACCCCGACGACCTGGAGACAAAGAAGGAACATATTTTCAACAGATGCTCCAAGAGCTTCATGAAAGCGGGTACGATGCACAATGGATTGTTGTCGGAACGCGGTTTTACTTCGGAACCAGATGGACTGGTGAAAGACTCTTGCTCGTTGCCGCGTCCAGGAGCCTTGAGTTGGAGTGGGAAAGGGCGACCCCCTGGGAACACCAAGTCAGAAGCCAAAGCCAAGAAGATTGGGTTAATCGCCAAGAACGAAGTCTACAATCCAGAGTGGTTGGAGCAGGAATTTGGACTACCAATCGGGTGGACAGACCCCCAGGAACACCGAGCGGCAACTCAATTACTAGAGCTAGAAGGGCAGCCCTCGGAAATATTCTTGACCCCAGAATCGCCGCGATCGCCCTCCGCAGAGTCTTGTACCTCAACTCACTCATCAAATAAGGGTAAGAAAAAATCCTCAGACTGCTGGTATACGCCACCTCACATCATTGAATTGATAATCCAGGTACTTGGCGTTATCGACCTCGACCCATGCGCTGATGATGGTAAACATATTCCGGCGCGATCGCATTTCACCTTTAACTCGGATGGGCTAGCGGCTGTGTGGGAAGGGCGTGTTTTTATGAATCCTCCCTACAGTTGTCCAGGGTTGTGGATGAAAAAGCTATGCGCTGAGTTTGAATCGGGAAGGGTAAGGGAAGCGATCGCTCTTGTTCCGGCAGCTACTGATACTAAATGGCTCAGTCCATTTCTAAAAACTCAAGTTGTTTGTTTTTGGACGGGTCGGATTAAGTTTTTGGATGAAGATTATCAACCCAAATTAGCTGCACGGCAGTCTCATGTATTGGTTTACTGGGGGGAGAATTGGGAACGGTTTAAGGAAGTGTTTGAACCGCATGGTTTTGTGTCTGTGCCTAGTCAATTCTTAGAGGATAGGTTAGTTGAACAGGTATCCCCTTTTAAAGAGAAAGATGACTGCAAGTTCATAGAAGATAAACAAGTAAAAAATCAGTCATCTAGGAATACGGAAAAATTCGGTGAGTTGATACATGAGAAACTAAATAATCAAAGTGTTTCTGAGGAAAAACACGAATTCCTAGATGATACAAATTACTCCTCTAGGAAAACACGTCGAAGCCGGGGTGAGGGAAGCGGCTGCATCTATTACCGCACTATTACTAAAAACGGTAAAGAGTATTGTGAAGCATATTATCAATATGAACTGTGGAGTGATGGAAATGCAGTAATTAAAACTACTAAGTATATTCCTAAACGTTTATTACAACAAATACAAGATTTAAACAGTCAAAAAACTCCAGTATGGAAAATTTTGCAAGTATTAAGTGTACTTCTGTAACTCAATATACTTGCATAAGTCCCATGAGAGCTTAAATATAAATGTTTCCTAGAGGATTATCTTTTGTCCTCTAGGAACGATAATTTTTATTGAAGTACAGGTAAAATTAATTACTATTATTAACCGCTGTCAATGTAATGAAGATAGTAGCAATTTGCACTAGAAGAAAAAGCTGAACTCAGGAGCGATCGCCTAAGTTGTATCCATTTTTCTTGGTACTTATAGGTTGTTATAACTATTAGCATTTTAAAAAAGTGTAAAATAAGACAAGCAATAGTGAAAGCGTGTCTCCTTAGAAATCAGTACTAACTTGTCAGTTTGCTACATAGTCGCAGCATAATTTTCTATAGGATTATTAGCTTATTCATTTGACCCAATTAAATAAACTAGAAAAATCCGAAATATAGTACAGTGAGTTTGTAGACATACTAGTGTCATTCAATTTGTGGTCTAGCCTGATGAAAAAATCTTTAAAAGCAATAGTAATCATCTGTTCATTTTTCTCAAAAGCAATCAAAGAAAGCGAAAATTTTTAGCTAAAAGCGTTGTTGATAAATTTATTCTTATAGTAAAATTAATCCTTTATTAGAATATAATAGATAACTTTTAAACCTTAATTATCTGATTTTATTTCCTGTAAATAATACATTGCCATAGTTAAAAGGTATATTTACAAGGATCTTAACCTACCTTTTATATAAAAAATTATATAAAACTTTGCTATATAAGGAATTAAATTAATGCTGGATTTATTAGCTCGGAATACCAAATTTTTTATTACTATACTTGTGTTAATAGCTTCAACTTTACTATTGATAGCAACTATCCTTTCAAAAGAATATTTAAAATTTACTGAAGCGTTTTATACGATTGGTATAAGTATATCTACATCTGGTTTAGCAACTAGCCTTGTTCAAATTATTGAGCTACTTACAGAGGGAATAGAAAAGCGTTCTAATCAACGTAATTTTTTGAGACTTTTTGGTTGTGATGATAAAATAAATGGCTCTATAGCAATTATTATTCCAGCGTTTACTCTTAACCAAAACAACTCATCGCAGGCTAACAATACTTTTAAGCGGCAAGCACAGAATATAGTTTGGAAGTATTCTAGTAAGGCAGCTATAAAAAATGATGTTGCTGCTGCTTCATATTTCGTATCAACTTTCTCTAAACTTGGTCTTCCTGTTCCTCAAATAAAGTGGGATGAAGAGGTAAAAGATGATGATAACGATGGAATTAAAACTTATATTCTTATAGGTCTTTCAAATAATGTAATTGAATTCATAAAAAAATCTGGTGACAAATATTTCTTAATTGACCCAAATCTAGATCAAGATAAAAACTTGTCAAAAGTTTTAATAAAAGCTGGTTTTTTTGATAATTCTAATGAGCTTGTAGATAAAACACGATGGATATCTCACTCAGTATTACTTGATTCTCAAACTTTTCGGCCAAATGATGACGTTGATTATGCTTTATTTGCAAAGTTTCGCATAAATAATAAAGTATTTATTGTATGTGGAGGAGGCACGGAATGGGGTACTCACGATATAGGATTACATATGAGTCGTGGCGGATGGAAACGTGCCTACTCCGACTTAAAAATAGAAAAACGGAATCCCATAACTACAGATGAACCATTTGCGATCGTTTTTCAAGTACCTATAAATAGACCATCAGAACGTATATCGATTGTCCACAAATGTATTAAAAGATAAAAATAACATCTCTTCAGTACCTAGTGTGTCAAATTGTTAGTTAAGAACTAAAGTTTTATTTTTAACATAAGTTTGAAGCTTCAAACTGTAAACAAGCAAGAAATATTAGTGAAAAAGGCCTGAATCTATCACATGGCGATGCTTTCAATATTTATGTAAGCATTTTTAGCATAATAAGTACTGAAGATCCAAAATAAAAAATTAGCACCGTATAGTGTAAATATACTTACCATTTTTAAATGCTAAAATTATGTTAATTTTAACCAGTCCCAACGGTTATTTTATTTGTGACGTGTTCTACTAAACTATAATTTTATTATAAATAACTAAGTATTGTATTAATTTTGAGTAAATGAATCTGGAAGTCTTTATTAGCGACATTTTATCTTACCATATTTCTCCTGAAAGCTTCTCTTCATACATTAAAAATATATGGGAAAGTGAAGAAGGCTGTGTGAGATCCTATCACGATCCTAACTTTTTTTGTCTTGATATTTGGCATTTATCTTTTGATGAATTAATTACAGAACACGGTCGTCACGATCAGCCATTGTCTATTTCCCAACATTTATTTGGTGATGAGAATCGTATCTCAGCGCGTTTGGTATACGATCCACTAAAACAAGATAATCAAGCTCCTTTAGAATATCATTCTCACCCAGTTGATACAGTTATTGTTGTGGTTAGCGGTTCAGGGATTTTTTCTTTTATTTGTAATGATAGTAAACAGTCGATTGATATAGACCTCAGACCAGGTAAAACCTTATTTTTTCCATCAAACATCGTTCATACAATTAAAGAAGTTGGCGATGATGGCTTGGAAACATTGAATATAACTAATCGATTAAACCAACCAAGCTATCGTACCGAACTTACCAATGAGAAAAAGGATTTTTTAGTAAAACCTTCAGAAGATTTTAACCAAATTTACGGTCAAATTTTGCTGGGAAGCATTATAGAATAGTCATCAAAGTATATTCCCAAACGGTTATTATCCCAAGTGCAGCAGTTGGAAGTGGAGAAAACACCAGTAAGAGAAATATTGCAGTTGTTGGGAATAAATCTGTAGCCATTGTTAGAAATAACGGTATCTTACCCTAGTTTAATTGGCATTATGAACGTTAATTTATATCAAGAAAAGGTTTAAAATTATTTTGCTAATGACTTCTATTAAAACTTGAATTGGGGTGTAACAGATTGATTTTAATAATTCGCGGTCGCGCCACAAAAGAACAATTAGATGAAATGCTCGTAACTTGGGGAGTATTTATTAAAATAGTAGTTGATATTGAACGTGAAGTTTTAGCTGGTGGTGCGGAACGTCATTATGAATGCGAGCAAGAATTATTAAAAAATGGTAGCAAACAAAAAGATTTGTGGGGTGCTGATTGGTGTCCTTACACCCAAGAAATAGTGTTTGAGTCGATTATCAATATTCGCCCCAGCCAAAACAATCGTACTATGATAGTCCAATCCCCTATCATTAGAGAAAGAATTACCACTATTACCAAGCAGTTGCTAGGAGAATTCTGATGCCTAATTGGAGTGCAATTGAAGCAAGTTTTTTAAATCAACCGATACCCCAACAATTGGGAGAACTGGCAGCGAGTTTAGCACGTCTTAAATCTTGGAGTCAAAAAAATGCTAGTCATGAAATAGTTCCAGTGTTATTAGAAGAAAGTTTACTTTATGTCAATTTATTACAGAAACAAAATCATCCCCATCACGTTGAGTTAACACAGTTGCAAAAATTGTTACAAGAGTGGGTAAATAAAATTAATAATTCAACCGAAATTGTAAATCTTGCCGCTGTTGCTGCTAATTGGTCGGAACGAGTACTGGATATGTCGGGTTTATTAGTGGTGGCAGATTCTAAAATTGCTTGACGCTAATATTGCTTTACCCGGTATGGATAATGCTTACTGTTGCGTAGATAATAAAATGGTTGAGCGATCGCGTAATATTCCAATTGAAGAAATAATCAGCTTTATTCATAGAGTAAAGCGTAAAAAATAGTTAGGGATGGGACAATTTTTAGATAGTAAGAGCGATGCGATCGCGAGAGTTAAATTCACTAAATATATTCCCAAACGATTATTGTCCCAGGTGCAGCAGTTGGAGGTGGAGAAAGCATCAGTAAGAGAAATATTAAGAATGTTGGGAATATATTTTTAATACGACTATTGCCAAACCTTAGCTATTTGAGCTAACCCACCTTTTTTAACACACGTTGAACCTAAATATGCAGTGTAATCACCATGATTTTCGTGATGATGCCTCTTTATTAGCATTGCATTATTGTCACTCCACTTGCCTTTTATTTTGTTAATTTTTAAGGTTTTCGGGTTTAGAAAATGGTTAAGATTACCGCTCAATGTTCCCCACCAATAGGAAGCTCCGACCATTCTAGTATTGGTAAATTTAACGCCAGACATTTTTACGACAGAACCAGTTTTTGTATTAAAAGAACAAGCTGTATTCGTTTTATTATCCAGTGCAATTATCAAATTACTGTTAGTTGCAAAGAAATCCATATCATCATTTATGTTACTGGCTACCGCAGGCAACGGTAATGAAATTGCCAAAATACTTAAAGCTGCAACTAGTTTATTCATCGGTTTAAAATTGAATTGCTAATTCTTAGACCGTAACACTAATGTATAGTTAACGACTAGAGAGTAAGTATGAAGATATCAAAAAATAGTTACTGATAAATACTGTAAAGCCCTTTGTGAATTGATATTTAGACGAAATAAAGAAGTTGGCGAAGACGGAGACGACACCGGGACGTATATCGGTACGTCTCCTTATCTTCTTTTTAATGAAACTTTATTAATAGTTATTCTTTTTATAAATATAAATACTTAAATTATTAGTTAAAAACATACTTTTTAGCTAATTTATCTAATTCAGTAGAGTTACCCTACCTGTTTAGAGTGAAAGATAACTAATATAAATCAGGTGATACATCATCTCATGCATTTAATATTCTGTTCAATTTTAATACATGAATATCAAAAAACCTTTGGTTATCAACCAGCCGGAGGTAGGTGAACTTATTCGTGAATTGCGGCTTTTAACTAGATTAACCCAAGAGAAATTTGCAGCACAATTAGGAGTAACTTGCTTAACGATTAATCGTTGGGAAAACGGACGTTCTAATCCTTCACCTTTGGCTATGGAAAAGGTTGAATCGTTGCTCGTTGAAATGGGCAATCGCGGAGAAAATTTGCTGTCAAGATATGCGGATTAATTAGTAATAAATAGGTTATCTTTTTTTAAGCAAATAAAGCAAAAAAGATTATGCTGCCATCTACCCAAACAGTTTCATGAGTTATTTTCCTATTATTCGGATTCCTAAAGAGATTGAGCAAGTGCAGTCAGCAATACCACCTGCTGTACGCTTTACGGAAGCACCACCATCTCAGCTTGGAGAAGAACCTTCTCGCCAGAACATTACGCTTATTGCTGTAGAAACAACGATAGCTGCTATCGCTGCTCCTATTTTTTCTCAAGCAACATCTATACCGGGTTTGTTGTTATTTCTTATTGCTGCTGGTGCAATTGCTATCCAGGCATGGCAGCAATTTGATAGTTATCCTAAGCGCTTACAGGAATACAGACATCAAGAAAAAGATTACGGGATACAACGTTCACAATATGAAGAAAGACAACGTAGACATGAAGAAGAACAAAGAATAGCTCAAACTCCAGAACGGATTGCTCAATGGCAGCGCAATCAATTACTAGAAGTACTTGCATATACCGTTCCGCACGATGGCGATTGCAGTTCGGCGCAAGAGGGTGCATCTGAAGAAAGATTTAGAAGTTACCTTCGACGATATTTTCCTAATCAAACCCACGTTGGATTAACTCTTGAAATCCCTGACTTTCCACATCCTTTTACCCCAGATATTGCTTACATTGACCGTGCAATAAACCTCTACATCGATATTGAAGTAGATGAACCTTATGTTTATCACACCGGGCAACCTACTCACTATGCAGGAGCCAGAAGAGACAACAATCGGAATAATTTTTTTTACGATAAGAACTGGGTTGTAATTCGATTTAGCGAACAACAAGTTGTTTGTCACCCCCATAGCTGCTGCAAAACTGTAGCTCAAGTAATTGCTCAAATCACCGGGGATAATTCGATTTTGAACCAGTTTATAAGTACTCCAGATTTACACCAACAGCGACAGTGGACGGAAGATGAGGCGATACAAATGGCACAAAGAGGGGAACGGGATAATTATTAATAAAATGAATATTTTTAAATCCAAACATTTCAAATTAATCTATATTAATATGCACATTCAAAAAATTATTGTCGGGTTATTAACTTTAAGCTTATCTTGCATTTCCAATTCCCCTGTATTAGCTACAGAAGTATCATCAAAAGAAAAATGCATTTCGGAAACTAAAGAAGTAGCACAAAAACTTATAGAAAATCGAAATGTTAAGTTGAGGTTTGATGTAAGGGATATATCCAAATATGAAGAAGATTATCCTTATAATCGTCCATTAGCTTTTGACTTTGCTTTTGAGGGTCAGGCTACGGGAGACATCATGAATTCGCCTCAGTTTTTAAAGATTGCTACTACTCGAATAATTAGAAATTGTTCTAATGTTGCACAGGTAAATTTTGGACAATATCAAACAGACTGGTCAATTACTGTTGGGTTAATGCACGATGGTAATATCAGGCGTTTTAAATGTTTTGATCCATCGGAGCTTACGGTATCTTCCAAGTTGAAGTGGGGAGAAACAATATGTTTATAAACTGTATTGTTTTCTGTAATTAATATAATTTAACTACACAAATAAACATGAACAACGAATTCCAACCAGTAAACGATGGGGAAATCATATCTCTTAATCATCAAGATATTGGTCGTCAGCTAAATTTAGCATCGCATGGTTTTGATGACGTACAAGTTAAGTCGGAACAGTTTGCAAAAGTAATTAGGCGAAGATTGAATATAAAGGACGCTAAAGGGCAAACGTTATTTAAAGAAGGTATAGGCTGTGAGGTTTTTAAATCTGGTTCTACAGGCTTACAAAAAGGAAGATTAAGAGCCAGATTAGTTATGGAATTTTGTCCCGATGAGCTTATAAACGACTTTCCTGAATTATCGCAAGATAAATATTTCTCGAATGATGAAATATAAAGGTTTTGAGGAACGATCGCCTCCAACAACGCTGAGCCGTACTATGTCCTCCGCACAAGCGATCTGAACAGCTTTACTCGAAGAGCGATCGCGCCAACTGCGTGAACTTTAAGTAAATGCGATCGCACAGAGAAAATTTTGTCTACAGCAGAAATAGCAATTATCCCGCCGTACTCTTTTTTTAATTCCGAAATAACACGAGATGATAATGTAGTTATGTACCGTTTTAAAGAAGAGTAGGCTGTCTATTATGGCTGAATTTTATAATAAAGGCGAACGTGTTGTTGTGCTACAAGACGAATACAGAAACCAGCACGGTAAGATTAATAGCGAAATGTTAGTAAATAATTTTGGTTTACGAAATAAATACCGAGTAAAATTAGATAACGGTAATATCGATGAATTTTTTACCTCAGATATAGAGGATGAAGATTTAGGGTATGCTCAAATTTCAGAAATAATAGAAAATATTACGAAGAAGGTTAATCAAGTTGCTTCAAAACTTCCAGGAGAAATGAAAACGGAATTACCTACTCATATCGGCTATCTTGAGAATGCTTTATTATCTAAAGATAAGCCAATGGCTATTACTGAATATAGCTATGTTACAAGTAATCTTAAAAGGCTATCCGAACAAAATATTTTATCACCAGATTTCACAGAATCTACTCGAATTGATTTTGAAAAAATAGATGGAGCTATAAAGCGTGTTTCTTAATGTTCCTCTATCGGCGTAAATGCAAGATTAGTTTTGTAAAAATATGAAATAATACTAAATCTTCACTACTTTACTACAACAAACAAAAAAGCCCAGTTGACTTAGCAACCGGGCTTCACACATTACAATGTCACACAGCACTTACGTACAAGAAATCTTAATTTTGTTCCAAGCTAACTTTAACTACCTTGTTCTTTTCTTCTTCGCTTTTAGGTAGTGTTAAATTCAAAATACCGTCTTTATATTCTGCGGTAACGTTAGTATTTTGAATTCTTACTTTGAGGGGAATTACACGCTGGAACTTACCGTAGTAGAATTCAGAACGAGTATCATCTTTATGCTCTGCTTTGCGTTCTGCAATTACTTTGACTGCATTGGCGGTAACTTCAATATCTACATCTTCAGGCGACATCCCAGGAAGTTCGAGTCTTAAATGCAGCGCATCTTCAGTTTCGGTCAGTTCGGCTGCTGGAGTTCTAAATGCTGGTGTTTGAATATCTTCAAAAACCCGGTCAAGTTGACGTTGCATTGCGTTCATTTCTGCCCAAGGGTTGTAACGTGCAATAGCCATTTGATTAACTCCTAGATGTTTGCTTAATTAGTAGTTTCAATTTGTTTCTTTGATTCCTATAGTAGTGATTATTAAATGAGCAGTGAATTCGGTTTATATCACCTAGTTAATGTTGAATACCGACCAATTAAATAGGGACAATTAGAGGTACGGTAAACTTTAATATTATTGGTACGGTTTACTCGAATTATAATTTGTAATAGTTATATTTAAGCTACAAACTATTAGCTAGAATATCAATTTGACTCGCAAGCTACCCCATCGTTATCACGATCCAACCGACTTGCCCAAGGGTTGATACTCACATCAATATTCGTAATTCCCCTGGCGCGGAGTTCCTTGCAACTACCCGATTGTGCTGGGATAGTCGAACTGTTGGTTACAGGTGTTTGATTTTCAACTTGTTGTGGTTTGGATGCAGGCGATATAGGCGATCGCTCATCTTCATTATCCCTAACCGGGCGATCGCTTGGTACTTTATTAAGATTAACTGGATTTTGGTAAGCAGGAACGTATATGCGTTCGGTTGTAGGAGTGGAAGTAACATCTACAGTAGGAGACGATGTTGCATTTGGCTCCACAATCAATTGCATCTCCGATTCATATTTTGGTTGACAGCCAGTTATTCCAACAGCGATCGCCCATAATAAGCACAATCTTACCTTTCTCATTTCACTTCCCTACAAATTTTCTAACAGTATATCTACTGTATTGTTGCTCTACGGGTTGTGATTTGGGTCATGGGGGACGGCAATCGCTCTTTATGAGGTAGCAGATGCGATCATCATTCACGGGCGCGGGCGTTGCCCAATCGCTCAAAGGCAAGTATTCTCTGTCAAGTCGCAATTACGCTATTATCATCGCTATATAGAGAAAATATGGCAGCACTTCTTTAACTTTTCAAAAATATACATTTTTAGTAAGCAAGGGAAAAATTCAAATGACTTTACCCATCAAAGAAATTGTACTAGCTCCCCAAGAGGGCGATCGCCTGACAATTGGCAATAGCGAAGTTATATTTAAAGCGGTTGGTAGCGATACTCACGGACACTTAGGATTGTTTGAGAATGTAATCGGGCCTGGTGGTACTGCGCCAGTATTACATATTCACCGTCAGATGGAAGAAATGTTTTATGTGTTAGAGGGAGAAGTAGAAATCAAGGTTGGCAATCAAACGATACAAGGTCAGCCCGGAGCGTTTGTACTTGTGCCTCGCGGTACGCCTCATACATTTGCCAATCTAAGTACAAAACCTGCGAAGTTATTAATTATGTTTACTCCTGGAGGGGAACGCGAAAAGTACTTTGAGGGTTTGGCTGAACTTATAAAGGACGGTCAAAAGCCAGACCGGGAAGCGCTTTTAGAATTAATGCGGCAATTTGACCAAGAGCCAGTAGAAACTATTAATTAATAAAGTTACTTGTAAATTTAATTTTTACCGGGCGCGATAGTTGCTTTCACTCAAAACAGAAGCAGTTTTACATCGTCGGCGCAATAAAAAAGTAGTCCCAATTATACCTATCCCAGTTAATGCAGCAACATTGTTTGATTCTGGAACTTTTTGAGTTAAAGGTACTTCAATCGTGCCAGTTATTCTTACGGTACCTGTACTAGTACTCGTTGGGTTTACTAAAAGATTGTCAATTTGATAAACTTCAGAACCAGTAAACGTGCCAGTAGCACCTTGAAATAAACCTTCACCACCAGTGATGTTGTTAATATTAGTGCCAGTAGTTGTTAAATTGGCTAAATCAATAACTCCTGTACCGTTTTCAACTTCATAAAATAGTTTATTTTCTCCTTCTCCAAATAATGTCACTCCACCTCGCGGCAGACCTTGTAAACCGAATGTTTCTGGATTGCTACTAAAGCTGTAAGAATTATTACTTAAATCACTTTTTATATAAAGTACACCACTAGCTTTAGTTAAACCCAAAGGTGCATTATTACTTACTCCTGATATAGTCTGTGATGTTATCTCTTCAGTAATCGGATTAAGTAGGGTAGATGATGCGTCATAGGTGGCATCAAATGGGTATGTAGTCTGTGCCTTTACGCTTCCTACATTCGACCCAAAACCAATCAAAGCGAGGATTCCCGGAATTAACCACGAAGTATATGAGCGGATCATCATTGCTAGACCTTTAGTGGAAATTACTGATAATGATGATACAGCAATACTTAGGATTTGATTCATTTCATCCAAAAGGTTGCCCCCACACCCGCCACATTTCTTTATTAAATGGACTACGCCATTTTTGTATCAATGCTTGCTCTAGCTGCTGCCGCTTTTTAGTATCAGTTGGCGTATCCCACCAAAAAGCAATATTAACTGCTGTTTTTAACTTGTAACGGTAATGCAAATCTTGATAGCTAATGATGTAATCTTTACAGTCATGTACTGCTTTCCAGCGCTTGTTAGAACGTAAAGTTTCACCAACATACAAGATTAAATTAGCAGCAGAATCAATCACAAAATATAAACAAGCTTCCCCTGGATAATCGGCTGGTATTCGGTAAAACGCCATCGACTGTAATTGAAGAGTTAGCGGGTCAATTTTATCGGGGTCACAATGATTGGGTGCAATATCGAATAATGCTGCTTGCTGAACTGGTGGAGTTTCGCGTGTTTTCTGTTGATAATTTGTTATCTGCAATTTCCACCGCTGCAATTCTTCACTACTCATCACCAATTCATCGCGGCGCTTGGATTTATATTCTTTACTAGGAAATAACTCCACCTGTCCCGGTGGTGGTGGCAGTGGCGGATATGCAAACAGTTCCAGTTGTTTTGGTTCAACTGGCGTATCTTTAAATAAATCAAGCTGGTTCGGCTCCACAAGCATTCCTCAAACCCACTTGTTGATAATATCCGCCGCTGGAGAAATAAACAAAGAAAGTTTTATGAGCAAAGAGTACCAGACCAGTCTTGATGTCCTCGACCCAATTGGCACTTATATTGTTCGCCTACCCAAACAATTTCCCATTTATTTTGGTTGCGTTTCAATTCGATGCGATTTCGTATTCCACCAACTGAATCATCAGCTAAACCTATTATGGTATACACGATTACAGCAGTTTCTCTTGTCGGATATGCAACTGAAATGTCCTCAGACTTTCTTCCTTCTTCATCAAATGAATTGTTAAACAATTGTACGGCTACTGATTTTGGGTTGAAATCTTTAATTCGATTACGAGAGATAAATTCTTGTACGCTAATTACTCGAAAATCAAAACGCGGATTGCTTTCTTGCAATGCTGCGTTTAGCTTAGTCCAAGTTTTCTCTCCGACAATGCCATCTGGAATTAGCTGTTGAGATTTTTGAAAATTAATGACAGCTGCATTAGTTTGTGAGCCAAAAATACCATCAATAATACCTGAATAAAAGTTGAGCTTTTTCAAATCTTCTTGCAGCTTAGTCACTTCTGCACCCTTTGAACTAACTCTTAGCACAACAGAAGTAATATTCATAGTTAGTATTTCTTATTTGGTGTAATTACATACTTAATATCACTTTTGAATTTACCGATTCCGGGCGTACAAGCATAAAAATATGAAATTTTTCTCAAATGATAAGTGGAATACAAAGTGCGATCGCTCTTCACGGGGAATCCAATTTTTGTGACTAAAATATAAGTCATCGCCACTAGCAGCAGCGAACGTAGTAATAGGAAGCATAAAATGTTACAGCTTCTTTAATATGACGATCAGTTCCAGGTAGGTTCTTCAGGATGTGTATCTAGATTTAATCCAGCTTTTACAAGCCAGCGGTCAATGATTTGATAAATTTGATTAATCCGGTCTTGAGAATAGCCATTTGCTAACATCCAGGTTTCAAAAAAGTTACCACTCGCTGAAATATGTTCCCACATTGCATCGAATTGCGCTTCTGAAATACCCATCGTTACCAAAAAATCAGCTTGGTTCCAGGGAATGATACCGTCATCTATTAGTTGCAATAAAGGACTTTGATTTTCTAACACCAACTGCTCTAAAAAATCACGAATCTCCCTTTGGCGCTCCACAGCTAAACGTCTTCCTTCCATCTGGCGATCAAGTTGAAGCTGAACGCGACTAACACCACCCAAAGCTAGCCAACTTTTCATATCATCAACAGCGCTAGAACATCTACCAAATCTATCCGTTTGCAGTAGGGCGATCGCTCCTTCAAAATTCCTGCGGAGAGCTTCCCGCCAATCATCACGTTCTAGATATTCAATTAATGCCATGTTGAACGAGTATTCATAACGCCTTTTCTTATTGTATTGAAAGTACTTTAAAAACTCGCTTATGATTAATTGCTCATAGTTTCTATGATTTTGTTACCCGCTGCAACCAAACTAGGAACAATTATTTCTGGTTGCGGGTAAACATCAAGGTAATCAATTTCATTTTGAGTAATAAAAGCGGTTCTCAGATCGGCACGCACAGCACCAGCGATATCCCAAGCATGAGCAGCGACCATCCAAACATCGCTCAAATCATCTTGCTTAACCAAAGCATAAACGTCTTTGTGGGGCTTTGTTTTAGAAACAGCATCACAAGAAAAAATGCAGTCAAAGTATTTAATAGCACCAGCACGTTCGAGCAGTTTGCGTGTGGAATCTTCACTGCCATTAGTTAAGGCAACTATTGAACAATTTGCCTGTTTTAACACTTGAAACGACTCAAGAGCGTCTGGTTGTAAATCTAACTCGGAAAAAGATTCTATTACCTGAGACATCTGCATGGAATCTGCTTGAACACCAAGTATTTTTAAAGTTCGAGGTAGTTCCGAAGAAAGCACTTCTTTAAGTGGTCGATAACCACCCGCGTGAGATAGAGCAAAGGCATCGCGCAATGTTTGTGCTAACCAAAGCTCTACAGAATAATCGGGTGCGCCTCGTTCTATCAATTTTTGTCTGGGTTTGGACAAGCTAAAACAAGTACCAATAATATCGAACGCTACTGTAACTTTTTTCATTTGCTTTTAAGGCTTTAGATTTTCACCATAATTTAATCAAGGTGATGAGAGAAAAGCCAAACTAGTATACTATATTGACTTTATATAATACTACAATGATATTATGCAAAACATAGATAAACGCGCTTTGAAATTATGTTCAATGCTTATCTAAATAAAGATAATTGAACTATTCGTAGTTCCTCTTTGTTCTTAAGATTAGATAGCGAAATTCCCAACAACCGAATACTTTTAGCCCCCAGTTCAATTCCTTCAAATAGCGCGTTCACGGAGTGGCGGCTTCCGCATCGCTCCCCCAATTATCTCCCCCAACTCTTTAATCGGCATCAACAAAGTTTTACTGCGGGTAATCTGCTGATAATCTGCAAACTTTACTTTTAGCGTCAGTGTTCGACCGGAAGCTTGATGTTTCTCAATCCGTTTATGCAGCGTAGACGCAATTTGTTCGAGTTCAAATATACAGGTTGCGCGTTCACGAAGTGACTCTGAAAGAGTATCGCTCAAGTCCTGGGCAAACGAGTTTTCAGCACCAATTGACTTACGAATACGGTTTGGTTCAACAACGCAGTCATTTTGTCCCTTAGCAATATTGTAATAATAATTATGGTATTGTTAATTTCAAAAAAATTACCCTTATGGGTACTGTATAAAAACAATTAAATTTTCTATATTAGAAACAAGAAATAAGAAAAATATTAAGGAAAATGTTATGGCGTTAAACGTTGTAGTAGTTAGTGGAAACGTTAGGATTGTCGATGACGAAGTATTTCGTGATGAAGTATGCACTGCTACCCTTTCTGGTAGCGCTCAGTTAACTAGCGAAGGTCAACCGTCGGAATTAGTGGAATTCTCTAAAGGATGTGGCGGAGAAGTTCGCGCTGAACTTGATTTGAACTGTGTGCGTCTTGATAATGGCGATGTCAAAATTAACGGTGAAGCACGACTTTATGAAGGAACCTCAGAAAATACTGGCGACTTAGAAGACACAAAAAGTCTTTCCTATCTAGTTCCTAAAGGGCGAACCATTACCAAAACAGTAAAATTACGAAACACTGAAACGTTTGGTGGCGATACTGCCAAATTTACCCTTACATTGGTAAACATTCAAGCTGCATAAAGCTACTACGAAGTATTATAAAAATATTTAACGTTTTCTCAATAAGACGTTAAAAATGCTTGCTCTTGTGACTACAAACTCCCTACTTTCCTGCCGAAATAAAATCAATAAAATCGTGTATTCCGAATAAATAGGAGTTTTAGCAATTTGTCTGGATCAAAAGATTAAGTATGCAATATATTTTTAGCCCTTTCGGGGCTGTACTAAAGTAGAATGCCGTGCCTGTATGGTGCGGTATTTTTACGTAGAGAAATCTCTCATGCTTGGTTAATTAATAATAAAGGAGAAGTAATTGACCCTACTTGGATTGAAAAAAATCACAAATCAACAGTTTATTTTGGTATAGCTTTTAACCGAAATTATGTAGAGCAAATGTATGAAAAAAATGAACAGAGTTATAGTATTTTAGAAAATTTCCACATGAATGGAAACGAATTTATGATGACTAAAGGATTTCCCCCGCACGTACTGCACAAAATTTAATGACTATAGGCGTTCACCTTTTTGTGCGGCTTAGCTGATACCGGGACGGCGATCGCAAAAAGTTTCAATAAAAGTTATCGCGGGTAAGCTGGCAGTTAGCTATCGGATTTAATAAACGATTTGTAACCTTCAATCTTTGATCGCATCTCCCAAAACGGGAACACTAATACGGTAGCGTTCCTCTCCGACTATGAAACTACTCAACTTCCTTAAACCCAAAACACCCCAACCAACCATTGATAGTTATGGCGAAACAACCGGAGTTTCATCAGAACAAGTTCAATCAATAATGGAATGGTTGTTTGCTAGCTTGATGGCAGCCGGGTACTTGGGGCGATCGCATCTTATCTGGTTTGACAGCGACAACCCTGACCCCAATCTAGAAAAGTTAATTAAAAAACTGACACGCTACAATGAGCCAACTTTCCTTTGCCGTTGCGGTGGTAGGGTAATGCCAGCGCCTGACGATTATTATTGGCGGATGATGACCGAACACCCTTCAATGCGGGTTTATCAGTTAGAAGTTAAGGAGTAATTTACATCGGATCTGGTCTACCTATACCCAATTCCCTCAACTTCAGTTTTACGTCTTCCCACTCAACCCCACAGTAGTAGTATTTTTTATCTAAAATATTGGCGATATAGTAACCTTGTTTTCCACCGTTAATGCGAAATAGTTCGACGGCTACCTTCTTCATTGAAGTACCAAAAGCTTTAAACTCTTCGGATGGTGATAAATTCGGGGCGTTAAATAAATTTATAAATGGTTCGTCTGCAATATCGTCCAGGTCATCTCTGACAACTTCCGAATCAACGAGGTATGTTTCCCCCGAAACTTCATCCCTTTTCTTCCAAACTCCTTGGAATAAACGAATAAAAACTTTAACAGGGTTCCAAACATCTCGATGACCGTTACCATTTTTGCTCAATCAACCACCTCCTTTTAAAACACAAAAGGGGATTTTTTTATCCCCACGTTAATTTTACCACTTTTAACTAGTATAACTAACCGCTTTTATTTACATTACTTCTATTTTTCGTAGCAATTAATATTAACTCACCAGACGCGATCGCATCTAATAATTGACCTGTAGAACCTTCCCCGTTGTATACATAGCCTAGTAATTGGGCAACTTCTTTTAACTTGTCTATCGTTCCCTGCTCAACCCTTGCATGAAGACTTACGCGGTCTAACTTCTTTCTACCTGCCATAAGTGTTAACTATAAAGTATTAAAAGTGGTTTACAGATATAGAATAGCAAAAAGCGCCACAAAAAAAGTTAATTCAGTTTAGATTATCAACGTTAATTTAAAGATGAATAACGTTTTGATAAATTGGCATTGATTTTGGGGCAATCTAGAACTAAGTATACCTGTACTGTTACTATGCCCAAAATCCCAGAGTGCGATCGCTGCCGTTTTTATTGCGGCAGTCACTACCTTGTATGCGCCGTCCTTCCCAGTGGTCCCGATGGGAAAGAATGCCATCATTTTGCCCCAGAACCTAATGCGGAACCACAAGAACTGTGGGAACCCCAAGGGGCGAGATATATTGATGACGAATTGGTAATTGAGCGTGTTACCTACAATGGCGAAGAAATTATCCAGCCCCCACAACGATGGAGCCGAGAAAAAAAGTTGTGGTTATTAGATAACCATCCGATGTTTACTGGGTTATGTCCTAGTTGTGGTGCAGAGTTTGAGAGGGACTTCACCGCAAGAGTGCATTGGGATTGCCCCGAATGTGGCTGGAAGGATGATTCGGTATAGTAATTTTACACCGCTTTTAAAAACTCCAGATAATCAAAAAAACTTAGTAAATAAACTTGTGGATACAGATTACACACGTCTTGAGAACCTACTTGAATCAAGTAGATGGCGCAGCGCCGACGAAGAAACAAACTCAATAATACTTAAAATAACTAATCGCGTTGATGTAGGCTGGTTAAGGGAAGAAGATTTTACGGCAATTTCTTGTTTTGACCTCGAAACTATTGACGAACTATGGGCAAATCACAGCCAAGGACATTTTGGTTTTACCGTTCAAAGTCAAATTTGGAAGACTGTAGGGGAAGATTACGCTAAATTCAGTAATACTGTAGGCTGGCGGTTAAATTATGAGTGGCAGAAATATTCTCAACTTAAATTTAACTTAGAAGCCCCACCCGGACATTTACCCGCTGCACCTTTCTACAATTTAGGTAACGAAATTGCGATTGGTTGGGCAGCTTCTTTGTCACCAAAATTAGTTGATTGTTTGGACGAGAGTTTTTAATTACTGACTGGTTCAACCTTCTCAACTGAATTATCCCCTACTCCCAAAGTCAGTTCTAAGGGCGATCGCTTTGGGTAAGCTTTTACTACTTGTCTGTAGACATCATAATTTGTAGGTAACGTCCTTTGCTGCGTATCTTCTGAGTAAATAAATTCGTACTTTACAGACTTTAATAATTCGGGTCTGCTTGCCTCTTGTTCCGAACCTTGACGTTGCTCCACTTCATCAACTGTTGGTCGCGGTGGTAATGCAGCCCACCATAAACCTTTGTCATCGGGTCCGGTAACTGCTCCTGGTGGTTTCAAGCCATTACGATTAAGCAGGGAAGTTGTAGCAAATTCTTCTCTTCGTGGTGATGGCTCCGTTGTTAGATTATTCGCATATTTTACCTGCCAGGTATAAGTGGTCAGCGCTGTAGCTTCATATTGGCTTGTAGTTACGTTAGTGCAGCCAGCCATTACAGCCGAAAAAAGCAATGAAAATAATATCGGAGCGCGTTGTTTTTTTAATTCCACTACTTTATTTATCGTGCGACTCATGCCAAAAAAATAGTAATGAATATATATTACATACGAAGGTATATTGTTGAAATCGGTATTTAATCAAATCTTATATGGTATGAATGTACCATCACCGACCTCAACTACTTTACTTGGTTCGGCTATCCGTTATAATTACCGCGTGCCAACATTCCTTGACAAAATGATACCCGCTGCACAAAGTTCAAACCAGCAACAAGCAAACACCACGCAACAGTTTGAATCGATAACAGGTGTAATAGAACGCCTGACTTTTTATAGCCAAGAGTCGGGTTATACTGTAGCGCGATTACAAGTCCCAAGAATGAGGGATTTAACTACGATTGTCGGTAGTCCGCTTAACGCAAGTATTCCGTCAAGCTGCAAGTAGTAAAATTATTACCAGCGCCCATCAAATTAACCGGGGATACTACCCTGACATCGAACCAATTTCTGAAACTCCCCAAACCGATTGTTTGTGGCATGGTGGCGGACATCAACCAGAACATGGCGTACAAGCAATTAGCGAAATGGTTAGCGATTTTATTCCCAAACTTGGTTTTAATCCCGCCTCCGACGTACAGGTATTATCGCCAATGAGTCGGGGACTTGTAGGTACTCGCAACCTTAATAAAGTGCTGCAACAATTAATCAATCCCCCCAGCCCCGATAAATTAGAAATCAAACGGGGAGAAATAGTTTTTCGGGTAGGCGATCGCATTATTCAACTTACCAACGATTACCAGCGGGAAGTTTTTAACGGCGACATGGGATTTATTACTGACATTGACACTGAAGAGCAAGAAGTAATCGTGCAGTATACCGGACGCGATGTTAAATATGATTATGCCGACCTCAATGAAATTGCCCTGGCGTGGAGCGTTACTATCCATAAATCCCAAGGGTCAGAATACCCGGTAGTAATTATGCCATTATATACACAACACTACATGATGCTTTCACGTAACTTAGTATACACGGGTTTGACGCGGGCTAAGAAGTTGGCGATTATTGTAGGGTCGAAGAAAGCGATCGGTATGGCAGTGCGGTCTGTTAACCAGAAACCGCGCTATACCCAATTACAGCAGAGGTTGGGTCAAGCAACTTCACTAACATAAGCGATTAATTTCATTGACTCTACAAAGTATAGTTTCTGCTGATTGCGATCGTTATGCTACCTTATCGAACTCAATATAGAGGTGTTTCAATCCCCGTATAAGTACATTCGGTATATACTCGTAATCTTCAGGTGCCAAGCGGACATTCTTAAGCCTTAACAGCAAACGCTTATAAGCAATCTGCATTTCCTTACGAGCCAGCATAGCGCCCACACAAAAATGAATGCCATGACCAAAAGATAGGTGGTTGCTAACATTATGGCGGCACACATCCAAACGTTCACCATCTGCAAATTTCATGGGGTCGCGGTTAGCAGCATCGAAGCGGATCATGACCAAAGACCCAGCTTTGAGTTCAATATCTTCTAATTTTGTATCTTGTGTCACAACTCGCCACATTCCTGCTGTTGGAGTTTCCATCCGCAGAACTTCTTCAACAAAGTTATCTATCTGGGTATCTGTTTGTAACAACTCGATTTGCTGGGGATTCTTTGCTAGCAACAACATCCCCGACGCAAGCGCACTGGTAACAGTCTCATTCCCTGCCACTAGGATTTGCTGAATTATACTTAGGAGTTCAGCAGTGTCGAGCGATTGCGCTTCAGCCACGTTTGCCTGTACTAAATCACTAATTAAATCATCCTGGGGCTGTTTTCGGCGTGACTCCATAACATCATGAAAATAATGCTGAAAAGCAACGACATTTTTAGCACATTCAATCTCCTCCTCTCTAGAAAGCATATGACCTAAGCGTGCAATAAAAGCATCAGACCATTGCTTTAACTTCGGCAAATCTGCTTGCGGTACACCTAACTGTTGAGCAATAACTTTGATTGGTAAGGGTACAGCAAACTCACTGACGAATTCACACTTGTTTCTATCGATGAAACACTCAACAAGTTCATCAACAATCTGCTCAATCAAGTCATTCATTTTGTTAACACGGGAAGAGGTGAATGCCTTATTCACCAGCGAGCGGAATCGCTCGTGTTCTGGCGGATCTGCTGTGAGCAGAGTGTTCATCTGAGGCCAGCCTTGAGCAGAAATTTGCTGCAACTCATCATCAATTTCATATGAGCCAGCTAGTAAAGTAGAGAAATTGCTAGAGAATATTTTTGTATTCTTAAGAATTTCTATCACCAAGTCATAGCGGGTAACGAGAAAGAGCTTGGCGTTATTTCTGGGACTAGGTAGCTCCATAATTGGTGCTTCCTCCTGTGCCAGTTTATAGAATTCATAAGGGTTAACAAGTACTTCAGGGTCAAAAAAGTTGTAGTCTGAATGCTTCATAGAAATACCTGGTATACGAGAAACTCAGTCACTTTAGGATTATATAAGGTAAAGTTTGTTTACTTATATAGGATCGCCTTGCTTGTCTGAACGGTTAATGCAGTAGAAAGGTCATTCATTAATCAAATAATTCAATCAGTTGCTATTTTGCCCCACTCGGATCATAGTAAAGATGTTGTTGCTAGTTCATTTAACACCATGTCAGATTCAAAGTCTTTTGATGAAGCTCTAGACGCACTATATCAAGCTGCAAAGGCATCTGCCAATTTTATCGAAGTAGCATTAAATTCAAAAGATATCGATTTTAACCCAGCTTATAAAGAGCGTTTAAAAGTGGCGCTTTCGGTATTGAAAATTACATGGTTGAATGAAGACGACGACTCGGAAGAATACGAAGACGATGAAGATGACGACGAATTAGCCTACACAACAAGTAACAATTAGAAAAAAAGTATTGAATTTTAAGCGATCGCTTAATGAAAAACAACGCTACACCCAATTGCTTTTCTCGATTAATACAAGTTACTGCTTGATTTTAATTTTCCGAATCGTCTGTATCAATTAAAGAAGAAACAATATTCCAATCTTGTATAAAATAGTTGGAATTATTTCATGCTAACGGGTGCTAACACAATTAGTATTATCGCTTAAATCTACCAAAATCGATGTATTTGAAATTAAATGATGTTAGCTTATCTCCGCAATAATACTATTAGATAAGTTTTTTAAGACATATGATTACTGATGAATTCTCAATTTAATGTTAGAAATTTTAGTAATAGTAATCAAATTAAATATCTATATACCTGTATAAATGAAACATTATTACTATAATTGATATATATTGACGACTTCATACTCGCACTGTCAATACTGACAGGCTGCTATGGCATCGCATTTACCTAGAACTCCAGCTTGGTTCAACATCGTTATAAAAAGAAAAAGTTTTTTAGCTACTCTACTATTTTTTGCTTTTGAAGGAATCGTAGCCAATCGAGCCGATGACTTTTTTGTGAAGTTGATACCTTTGTTTAATAGACCTATTCCAATTCCTCTATGGTTAGCAGTGATTTTGCTATTAGCGATTATCTTGCCTTGCACGGTTATCATCCAGCATTATCGCACGGCACATGAAATATCTGCAAAGTTAAACTCGCTTGATGAAACCCTACTGTTACTACTTCCCAAGTTATATACTGCGTCTGATGCCGACCAAGCACTCAGGCGTTTTTTTGATGAATTTCTATACCAAACGCTCGAATTTCTACAACCACTCGATGGTTGTGGTATTTCGATTTACAGTTTAGACCCAAACGACCCCGATTACCTAATTGCATACTGTCAGTGTGAATCACCTAACGAAAAACCTAGCAAAGCCCGCTTTTATGTTGGTCAAGGTGTAAATACAAAACGTGGCGTTGCCGGATTTACCTTCTTAGACCAAAAAAGCCAAATTGTACATATATCAAGGAAGAACGGCAAATTTTACGCCGATCACCCCGAATATATATTTCTAGAAAAAAACGACCGCCGCCGATACACATATATGTCGCTAATTACCGTACCCATAATTGGCGATCGCAACGATAGCTTAGGCGTTCTGTGCCTCTATAGCAGTTCTGTAACAGCTTTCGACTCTATGTCAGTCCGAGAAATTTTGATTGCGATCGCACATCGCCTTTCAGCAGCAATGTTGATTGCCCATAAAAATCACATACCACCTTAGTATAGAACGGCGGAATTTCAAACTTCATACGCATTTCGTGTCGAAGATTAAATTTAATTTGACTGTTTACTCTTGAGTGAAATCAACTCCCAAATCTTATTTAACCGCACCAACAATCCTTGCTTTCTCGCCAATCCTAGCGTTACCGAACTATAATCTGTACCATATTGGCGCTCGGCTTTTTGAAACTCAAAGCGTGTTATTTTACCGTGCATATATTCTCTTGAAGCTTTCTTCAAACGCACCTGACGTTCCTCTGCTGTTAAATCGTAGGTATTGCTACCGTAATTTAAAGACCACATTTTTTTACCACTCTAATAATCACAATAATTGATATTTATTTTTCTATTAAACGGATACTTTATATCATAAACAACACAAAATATTTGCTTGCACTACGAGTTAAATACTGTAAGCAAATTACAATTTTGTCACTATATCATTTTATAAAGTAACACAGCAATATAGGAAGGAAAATAAAGTCTAAAACTTTAATACTTACATTGCATCCCAAATATTTATTTAATAACTTTGATTAAGTTTTCTCTTCATAATTTATTTATTCAACTAGAATTTTTGCACTATTGTATCTCCAATTTTTTAAGAGTAATTTTCGGAATTTTAGTATTAATAAAATTTTATTAAACAAACTTAAAAATGCTATTAATTAGCAAGCAGTATAATTGTACTATAGAAGAACGTTGCTTTTACTTTCCAATGTAATGATTTTAACGTCTCAAAATCCTAAATATTAAAGTTATTGTCGATTCGACATTTTGTTCACATAAATTTTTACTACTGTCGCACCCCTCATCTCTCCCGAAACTAGGTTAACGAGCGTTAAATCAAAGCTCGAAGAATTATCCAATAAACTTACACAGTTTGAAGAGGCATTGAATGCAGTAGCCGCAAGCATTAACGCCTCAAAGTCCCGTCGGGGTGGGTTACTCAACTTATAGCAGGACTTACGCTGCTTGCCGCAAATATTTTTGCTTAAAGAAAAATCACGTTCCTTGTTCTTCGCGTCATCTAAAAACTGTATTCTATTTACAGAATCGTATATATCCGGGTGTAGAAATGACGCGAGTTGAACGGGAATCAATTAACTTCAAACTCCCCAAATCCCTAGCTGATGCACTTCGAGATGCTGCAAAGCAACGCAACACCACCGCAACCGATTTAGTAATTCAAGGACTGCACCAAATTTTAGGTAGCGTGCCGGGTGTAGAAGTGAGTACAGAAATTCGCTTCCAGAAAATCGAAGAAGATTTACATCACTTAGCTCGCAGCGTCAACGGCAGAGGTAGCGCAACCCAAACGGAAAACCCCGCTGCCGATTCTCGAACAGAAGAAAGAATAACCAAAGTTGAAGAAAAATTAGAAACACTCAGTCACGCGATCGCAAAATTAGAAGGAGCATTAACCGCTATTTCTCGTAACGGAAGCGCATCAAATAATCAGCGACGGTACAAAAATTCGGGTAATCCCTACAATCAAAGCGGACGACCACCTCAAATAGAAGCGCTGGACGAGCAGAAGTTGGCGCTGCGACTTAACGTCAATATTCCCACGCTGCAAGAAAAACATCAAACCCTTGATAAGAAAGAGTTTGAAGAATGGAGTAAAGAACGGGATAGAAGCAAATATATATGGCGATTCAGCGAAAAAGATAAACTTTACCACCCAGTAAAATAACTGACGCGCAATTGTTAATAATCAGCTCGCATTGTATGGGTAAAATAGATAGTGCAGAAAGCGCCATTATCAAACTATTCTCCATAACCCAGAACCGCCCCCTCTAGAAGACTTAATATGAGTACACACCCATCGAGTAATATAAATATCTTAGAAACCGCGTATACTTTAACGATTGGGGATGATTTTTGTATTGACCAAGACCCCCAAGTTATCGAACAGTTGCTCGCCGATACGCGCAGTCCTAATACCAAGCGGGCTTATGAAAAAGATTTAAAAGATTTTTTCTTATTTATATCGGGACGATTACCCGACCAAGAATTAGTATTAGAATTTTTGCACTTAGAGCAGCGACACGCGGTGGCGGTGGTATTAAAATATAAATCGTATTTGGTTAACTATAAAAGACTTGCTGAAGCAACGGTAAATCGGCGGTTGAGTGCAATCAAGTCACTGACTGCTATGGGGCGGAAGTTGGGAGCTTGTAACTATACTTTAGAAGATGTTAAAGGCGAGCATATTGAATCTTACCGCGATACTACAGGTATACCACCTGCTGATTTTAGTAAAGTGTTGGCGTTGGTGGATAGAACTACAATCAAAGGTAAACGCGACTACGCTATTTTACGGCTGCTGTGGGATAATGCCTTGCGGCGTAGTGAAATCTGTAATTTGGACGTGCGGGATTTTAACGCCCAAGCAAGTACCTTATCTATATTAGGCAAAGGGAAGGGGACGCAAAAAACAGTAATTGATTTGAGTCGGAAAACTGTGGAAGCGATCGCAGACTGGGTAATTGCTAGTAAAAAATCGAATAAATTAAAGCAGCCGCTGTTTACGGTGATTGCATATAACGGTAACGGTCAGCGTTTGAGCGGGGAAGCAATTCGTAGGTTAGTTTCTGGGTTATGCAAGCAAGCTGGGATTACCAAACAAATGTCACCGCACCGGATTCGGCACAGTTCTATTACTACGGTGTTGGATAAGAATAATGGGAATTACCGCGCCACGCAACGATTTAGCCGTCATGCCAAACCAGATACGGTGATGAAATATGATGATAACCGGCAAAAGTTGCAGAAAGCGATGACCGATATATTGGCAGATTTGGTGTAATTAGAAAACTTGAGATTTGCGATGTCAAGGCGAACTGCTATCAGCCACTAGTGCCTGGTATCAGATGAGTGGAATGCTGATTCTATCGTGGAAAGGAGTGCTGTAATAAATCTTTATAAAATTCGGAAACGCTTTAGATGTTACAGTTTACAAGTCAATGGTGGAAAAGAATTTGCCCAATTGATAGGATTTAAACCCGTCTTTTAGCCAATCCCACACGTCTACATTATAGCAAACCCTAAACATAAAATTAGAAAACCACAACGCAAATACGACAGAAAAAACTATAGATGCTAGTATCCAGAACAAACTGGCTAGTATTATAACTGACAAACTAGTACCAATCGCAATAACAAATATCAGAAATAATCTCGTTGCCAAAACCAAAGTCTTCCCTTCGGAAGACTTATAAAGTTGAGGTCCCTTCTTCCCCAAGTTGATAAAATAAACCTTCGCTGGGAAGTGCCCTTTACAAGTAGCTGCATTATGATTAGGTTCGATAGTCCACTTTCCTTTTACTTTTCTCCACCCTACGCTATTAGCAAAATTTTTGTAAGGATTTAAATACCACCCTACGCTATTAGCAAAGTTTTTCCAGGGCTTTGAATCTTTTTTACTTTGGTTTTTTCTTTGGTAAATTTCCTTCTGAATGCTGAAGCCATAGCGTTGCTCACTAAATAAGATCCACAAACGGTTTAGTAGCTTTAAATCTTCTGAGGGAAAATGCAAGAGTCCATGTTTTTTGTTAATTAGGTTATAGGTTTCTTTGTCGGCTGCTGTCCAATTTTCTGCAGCTAGGAAGTTGACTAAATCAGTGAATTCTTCTCTTTCACCAATAATAGTTTTTCGGATAATTTTTTTTACTTGATCAAGGATATAATCATTGCCATGATCACTAGAGATAATTACACGTATCTCTCCAATTACTGGATGTATATGAGGATACTCCCTTTCAATATCGTTTATTGTTATATTATGTAAAATAAGAAATATTCTACCTTTGTTATTTTCTATTATGTGATTAAACTCTAAGGCAGTCCATCTGCTAAATTTTAAGTACTTATGAGTAAGTACAACAATTGCATATTGTGATTGCTTAAGACCTTCTCTGATTTTTTCTTCTAATTTATCCCCCCAATTAATTTGAGTTTGGTCATACCACACTTTATATTTTTGACGTTGTAGTTTTTCATGTAGTATATCAACGTAGTTTTTACTATCTTGAGATGCGTAACTAAGAAAGATATCGTGTTTCATAAAAATCTCTCCATACGTGTGCAAAACCATTAATTTTGGGCATGGATACTGACAAATACCACCTATTTATTATTTTCTGAACTTACACCAACAATTACAGCCAATGCATTCGCGTACTGTTCCAAATCAGATCGCAGGGCTTCTAACTCACTTCGTAACTTCGGCTCTTCAGACCAATTGCGCTCATGCTCTTTTGGACTCATGTGAGGTGGACGCTGGGCTTCCCAAGTTTGTAACAGTGGATGCCATTTAGCAAGGAAGGGACGCAAACCATTATTTAGAACTGCGATCGCAATTCCCCCAACTGACTCACGAGATGCACCCACATCTGGTCCTGCTTCTTTTAAAACTTGTCGCGTGATCCCAAATAAATTGTATAAAGATGTTAAAGCCTCTCGTAAAAGTCCAGTATCAATTTCCAATGGCTGAACAGCAATACGGGTAACAAGTTCAACATACAACGACCAAGCAGCTCTGCGCTCCGTTGGATCTGCCTCCCATTCAACAGAACCGATACTAAAGGGCAAGCTAAAAGACACTTTCTTAAATTTTACTGGATCTATGTTAGGCATAAATTTATCCTAAGTTATAGTATTTACTTCAAACGTAGCTAACAAACTTTAATTCTTGACAGTTTCTTACCCTTTCGACTCACTAACAAAGGGAGCTTCGTTAACTTTCAACCACTGCTCAATCAGCTCTGTTACCACCTAACTCATCTTTATCCCACGAATAGCACAGACTGCGTGAAATCTCTTTTTGTGTCGTCTACGATACTAGTGTGCATGATTTTTAAAGATATAGGCTGCTTTGAAACAGTATCCAAGCAATTCTACAAATGTACAAGATACGATTCCAGATAAATATTATCAAAAATATGCGTGATCAAACTTGACAATTGCCACGCTGCATTGCACAACTTAGGCAGAGCGAGTGTTTAAGGGGCAAGGGGAGACACAATCGTGTGCGGGGTGTACCTTTGGCTGGTGTGCTTACCTGTAGTTTTGTAGGAGACTGTTATCGCTCCACGGTTAATGGGACTTAGACAAAAAATATCGATGAAATAGTCTCAAACCTATATCCCAGGAGATTTTGACATAGTTTTGCTTACTTTATTGATATATCTGGGTTTCAGAGTTTCTTGGGCATTCAATGTATTTTCCTTGCTCTGTATGGACGGTTGTAGTCATAACGAACTGCACAAAGGTAAAATATATTACGCAGAAATTATACAACTACTTTTATATGCCAAAAGCCCGATCGCAACTGACCGGGCTTTAAAGTTGGGGTAAGTCCCCCGTGGCTAATTATAGAAGTTATATATAATCGGTTTTTCTAATGATAACTACCACGCCTAGCTGAGTGATTCCGGAAAGCTAGCAGCAACTTTCTAGTAATATTTTTAAGAATTATCACTCCATATATAGCGATCGCCTTCCTCTAAAAACTAACCTTCATCCCCCGGTTTATACTCTAACCCTTCACCTTCACCTGGAATGATTTTTTGAGCAGTACCATTAATAATTTGCTCCCACATTTCATCAAAGGTAATACCCCGCTTCTTAGCCAAATATTCCACCCGCTCTTTGATCAACTTGTCCCGCTCCTGGAGCTTGGCACATAGCAGGGATTGTGCCTGAACTACCTTGGTACGACCATTTACCCAAGCGTCCACGGTCAAAATATCGTTGTAATATTCGCCAAGCGCTGGAATGGCTAATCTTTCATCCTTTCTGGGCATTTCATCCTTTCTGGGGTTTGAATCTACTGTATTCATATTGCTCCTAAACGCTTCTATTGTTCCAGATTTGCCCCGGAATTGGCACAAAAAAGGATTACAAAAATAGTTTATCCCAATTATGACCCAAATATGGTACAAATACGCCCGCAGTTGGTAGAATGCAAAAGTACTGCTCGGCGATCGCCTTTTTTATTTGGCGACGTAGGGCGATCTGCTTGCAGCAGCGCTTCGCTATCACACCTTACCCAAATCCATGACAAGAACCAAAAAGCCAGATATTCATACCGAAATAAACGAGCGTGCATCGCTACCTTCTGTGGCAGTAAATCAATCCAGGCTTACGTATAAAAGGTTTGCACGGTTGTTGTTACTGCAACCAGCTTTTTATACCTTGATTTGGGCTGTTGTTACTGTCACTTCTATGCACCGTTGCAGAGTTGGCAAAATTCTCTCAAAACCAGAAATATTGGTGCTGCGTTGGTTGCGTTGCAGTGCAGGGGTAGAGCGTGCGTAGTAACGGCAGTGCAGTTGGTTGTCAGTAATTACTAATAAATATGAACAACACAAGCGCAAAAGTTTACTTTGAAATCCACTACGAAAGTACGGTTAGTGACAGAACTTGGTATCGCATCAAGCGCGTGATTCGCGAAAGCGGACTAGAAATAAATCGTGAGAATTTGCAATTGATAGCTGACTTAAAAAGGAGGAATGAATATACAAAACTTTCTTTGAGGCAAGTTATTTACTGTTACCAGCAGGCTCAAGAGTTAAGTAAAAAACGAGTAACCATCAAAGGAGATTTAGTTTATCGGGAACTGCAAAAACTTTCCAATTACAAAGCGCATCGCACCACTATTACCAGATGGTTTCAAACGGTACCGCGCTCGGAGGGGAAATACTTCGATCGCAATAGAAGCTATAGGGCAGAAGAATTGGTGCAAGTATTTGCTGCTGCTTGTATATATGCCCAAAAGCAATTAACTCAGAAGTTACATACATCAAGGAGTAATTAATCATGAAACGCAGTCATATCGAAAATATCCGCAAAGCTGTCAAGCAAGCTGGGTACAAACCAACAGCAGAACAAATCAGAGCGGCGATTTTAACAGTATGCCCCGATGGGGAGGTTAATCAAAATAAGCAATCAATTGTGGAAGAAGTTATTAGTTTAATTGAATTATCTAACACCAGCGAAGTCGTACATGATGCATCTAGAAACTTGGCGGTAGAAGATGAAGCACAATCATCCGATAGCGAGCATGGCGAAGCCATACCAGAAGAAACAACGCTTACAGTAGCAGGGCAGCGCGAATTAGTAGCTTCAGTTGCATCTCAGCTTGAGGTGACGCTAACCGAATCAGAAATTGTAGAAGTATCTCAAACCTTAAACAATCAAATAGAAACCCGTAGCGATTTTATTGCAGAAATTAAAAGTGCAATTCGCAGCTTTATCGATACTAAAACTAATTCCCAAAAGCAGGAGATTAATGATTTTGTCTCAGAAACCATTGATTATGCTGCAACCAAATTTAACGATAACGACCAACGATTAAAAGAAGGATTGCAAGAAATTAATAACTTTTTTCGTTCCGACTCAGCAAGATTCAAAGAACTATCAAAATCAATTGCGATCGCATTCAAATAAAGTTATATCTGGTTTATACCTGCTAGTAACTGGATTGTTTTTGCTACCTCTGATAATGCAATTACTAACTAGTTTTAAGCCATTAACACCCCGTCAACAAAGACAGCGATTAATTGAATCAGGAAACATTTGTTACTTGAAGTGTAAAGATTGAAAAAAAACATCTCTATGTACAAATCAATAGAAACGCATTGGACTATGGTGGGTAATATACCCATTCCTAAACCATACCGCCAACATATGTTTATGCGGGAATGGTTTGATGCAGAACCTATAGGAATTGACCCTTTAACGCTAGGAAAAATTTATTTTGGTTATGGATGTGAATTAACTTGTGCTTTAGAAGACAAGCCAGAGCCAGAGTTTGATATTCCTTTTTAAAACCTCAGTCTTCACCCATCTGATAATTAAAAGTTTGACATTTTTGAGTAACACTTACTCTCTTAAAGGATCTAAAAAGATGAAAAAAGCTAAGTATGTACGCGACCACGTTTCAACTTACGGTAAATCAATCAAAAAAGTTACAGATAAAAAGTTTGGTATCAGCAACCGCTTAATTCTCCGTGCCGTAAACGGAGATGAAAAAGCCCTCAAAGAGATTGGCGATAAGGGAAAACTCGGCGAACGTTTAGCTTTATCAATGCCTTTGATTCGGGAAAACCTCAAAGCTTATATCGAAGGCACTACCGAGTACAACACAACACTTGCTGACATTTATAAGTCCGGTGCCAAGGGTGCGATCGCAATTGATAAAGCCGGAAGCGATGTCACCTTAGAAAATACTCGTTACAGCAATTTGATGGAGGAATATAATACTAAGTTATTTGCTCAATTAGAATCCGAGTATCAGCGTCATGACGATGCGATGGATGTTATTGAATTACAGGCTTGGGTAGATACTCAAATGGCTACAGTTAACGCTAAAGCCAATTTAGAATCAATTTCTAATAAGCCGTTTTTAGCGCAGATGAAAGCCGATGATGATTATGAAAATAAAAAGATAAAGCATTTGCTAGAAAATGGTTCGGACAGCGATTTGAGCTTAATTCCAAGAAAACAATTTTCTACCAATCCAGTAGTGCGTTTTTGGAACGAAATTAGAAGAATTTTTAGTTAATTAAATGCCTCCAGATAATCACTGGAGGCTTCTGTTACCATTTCGGGAAAACGCTGCTATGTTACAAGAATTTTTAGAAGTAGAAGACACTGAAACAACATCTAATTATCCAACGGTTGAAGACACCAAATTTACTCCTGACGAACAAGAAGCGATTCACAACTATAAGGACAATCTAAATAAGAAATTAAACAAAAATCGAAGCGTCCTCAAAGGTTTAGAAACTGCTCTGTGGGGTATAACTTCATATTCGCTATCAAGATGGCTAATTTTAACTAGCGGTACTCAAGGAATTAGTCTTGCGATCGCAGCTAGTTTTTTAATCAACAATATTGTCAATCGCGATTGTTTGGATAGTTTTAGATTCGATAGGAAAGAAGGTCAAAACGAGATTGAGGGTATGGGTAAACTAGTTAAATTTGGATTTTCCACACTGGTAACGGCTTTTGTGATTTGGTCGGCTGTGGGTGACTTTCTCCACGTTGTCAACAATTCAGAAGATACCTACGACCGACTGAGTAAAACTGTAGAAGACTTTAACAGACTACCCTCCGATCAGCAAAACAAGATTGCGATGGCATCTGGTTTAATTGCGATCGCTGGACTGTACGTTGTGATTGATTCGCGTAGGAGATGAAAATTAATAATACTGGGTTAACGGGAATATGCGCGTTTGTTGCTTTATGCAGTGCTTTTTATTTACCGCAAACTAAAAGACCTTTTGATTTGATAGGCGTTAAATTTTGTCCCCAAACTGCGAATATGAATCGAACTAATGCGACTTTAGCTCAACGAGAATTAGATAAAAAATATTGTGCCTACGAACATAAATTATTAAAAGAAGTATGGGATAGCAAGCAGTTTGAAGCGTCGCAACCCCTCCCAGAATCAAGCTTTGTGATTAGAAATATACCGAGCGTCAAATCAGATCGTATCTGGTACTTGGTAAGTCCTATAGCTATGGGAATTGCTTATTTGAGCTATGCCAAAAAGTGTGAGGATAACGAAAACAACGCTCATCTAGAATTAGAAGGATTTAAAAGTACTATCAAACTTTATGGTGTTAACTGTAGAGAAGAACGTGATTTTAAAACTCAAGCAGTCAAAACCGGGTGGGATAAACAGCGAGTTAAATCTGGATTTATCTCCGTTGAAGCAATTCAAGATAAGTTACGCCGTCAAACAGAAATCCAAGATAAAACCCATGAATTAGCTTTAAAACAATTTGCTACCGCTCAATCAACCGAAGATAAACTGACCTCTGAAAACCAAAGAGATAAACACAAAGCAGACAAGGAATCTCACGAAATACGCAACAAGATGGATCAAGCCCAAGGCTCGATCGCACAGGATACCGAAAAAAAAGCCGAATTATTACAAACGCTCAAAGAATATGAGGGCGGCTGGCTGCACGATATGGTCATCGGTCGAATGCCGATTGTAATTTATGGTAAACAAGGAGCGTATAAATCATATACTGCGGCTTGCTTGGCTTTACTGAAGGCTTATTTCCAAGATGCTCAGATTGTCAGCATTTGTGACCCCCACGCCCATCAAAACCAGGATGAATCTTGGCGTTACTTGATACCAATGGAACCGGAAGTATACGGCGCTCATGAAAATTGGGATGAGTATGCCCAGGGGATAACGGATGCTTTTGAACGGTGGAGCGATCGCACTCTTAAAGATAGTCCAATAATTTCCATCTGGGACGAGTTGACAACGATGGGGGTAAAGCTACCCGACCTTGCACCGGAACTGATGCCTAAGATTATCTCAGCTCCGAGGAAAGCTAATGACAATACTATCTGTATTACTCACAGTCTCACCAATGCGGGATTGGGGGGAGTTGCGGGGATGTCGGAAGCCATCAAGGAAGGTACGCTGCGACTCAAACTCAAAGCAAATGCGTTGCAGCAGCCGTTGTTTAAAGGCGTGTTGAGTGGGTGGGTGGATGGGGAAGGAAATGAAATTGACGAACTGCCCGTGACGTTACCGGAGTGGTTCAGGGATGCGGAAATTTATCAACTAATTAAGGATTGAATCTATGAAAATAACAAAGTTAGATATCGTTGAAATTTTTACTATGTCCTGCGGCTTTAGTGGGACAATTGCAGTTATCGTTGGTGCTAGTGCATATGTATCTGGGCTTTTAGGAGTGGGTACGATTCATTTGGGTAAAGTCCTTGATGATCAACGTTCTACTTTACGGCATATGATGCTATACGGCGGTATTTCAACAGGTGCGGGGTTGTTTGCGACAGGGTTGGCGGTGGGCGTTGCTAGAACTGTTGGTGAAAGGTTGGCAGACGAACCAGTATTTACCGACGATGAAATTGCATATTTTAAGAAAATCAAACCTTGTAAAGAGTGCAAATATTTCCACGGAGTTAACTATAACAGCGTTGATTTAATTTGTGCAATTCATCCGCATGGAGTTGACACAGATACTTGCCCCGATTGGGAATCAAGATAAAAGATGCGAGCATCAAGTACAACTTTCCAAAATCCACCTTTTTTATGCAGTAGTAATAAAGCTTGGCTAAAAATGAAGGGGTAAACCTTTATCAAATAAAACTATGGACACACCATCCGATTTCAATTTTCTAAATCAATCTGTAGCCGAAAAACATAACCCCTATCAAGAAGGAGAATACTTAGTAATTAAAACTTATCCCAGAGAAAAATATTTACGTTGCGTGCATAGGAGTTTTGATTATCATACAGCACGTAACAAAAGAGACTTAGAAAATTTAGCTCACGATTACTCTTCATTTGGGTTAAGAATATTTCATCAAGGGAAGCTTTATCAAGTAATAGATAACGGAAAGCCTGGAAAGATTTCTAAACAGCAAGATTGGAAAATTCATCCTGATTATAGAGACGCGCATTATGACCAAAATGCTGAAGGTGAAATCATTGTCTGTGACTGTAGCTATCCTTATTTCTCAGCTTTGGTATCGTATTCGAGTTTACGCGATGACCCGATTGTAGAATCTCAACCCGTAACCTGTTTGGTTGATGACAACGGAAGAGAAACCGACAATTGTCCAAACTGCGGTAGTCAATTAGTTGATGATGATGTAGAGGAAGATTACGAAGATGAAGATTGCGTACCAGTAGCTTGTGAAGGTTGTTCCAATTACCACGGTCAAGTTTATAACGGTAGCTTACTTGTTTGCGCTATCCATCCACATGGTTCTGATAGTGAATCTTGTCCGGATTTTACAAAGTAAATTAAACGCGATCGCTTTTTGGGTTTTATTTATTCTTTCTATAGCGATCGCAAAAAAACCATGCACTATTAATTACGAATATGTATAACAGTTCTTCTACCAAACTAATTTCCTAACGGTGGCGACTTAAACGCATTATTAAAAATCAAGCAAAAACTATCTTGTAATCGGAATTTTCATTATCTTGTGAATTGACAAATTCTTTTGCTTCACTTTCTGACTTAAATTTTGGAACCTTGCTATCTTCATTATTTAAGTTTATTGCATACCAGTTTTCCCGTGCAATTATCCTACCAATTCGTAAATCCGGATTATGTGAAACTACAACTAAGTAAGCTTCTAGTTCTGGATCGTACACGGCTAAAGTGATGAATAGAGGAAGTACGCAGTTAGCGATCGCAAATGCTATAGAAGAACTAAAATTGCCATAGATTTTCAAAGTATGACCTTTCCCGAAGGGCATACAGTCAATGTTATACGTGACTTTCTCTACAATCTCAGTACTGCTTTCAATAGGCTTAATGTTGATAAAAAACAAATCTTTCTCAATAAATTTCAAGTAACAGCTATTCATGCTCTACTACCATTATTTCTAAATATTCATAATCTTAATTTACCAGCGATGAGCGTCTGCATCAGCGCAGGTGCGCGTAGCGACCCCTACGGAGTTAGCCTGCTCGTAGGCATCGCACTTGTAATTAAGCCAAAAAACCGCACCAGACGGTAAACAAGAAGTGCGGCTTAATAACATATTGCTAATTCTTTAACTGATGTACCCTTTCAAACCATACTGGGGCTTTCTTACCGTTTACGGGTTTAAGGTTATTAAATTCGATTAACAGTTGGTCTTCAGTTAAATGGGGAAGCTGTAATTTAGCCCAGGCGATCGCATCTGTTGGGTTCTTCCAAGTTCTCCAAACATAGTTATTGTCTGGAGTTAATTGCGGTTGTCGTACAAGAACATCTTGCGGCGGGTCGTGAAACTCGGCTTTCAAGACCTTACCCGATTCCTCATCATCCCAGCCAAAACCGCATATAGAAAGCGTTGCGCGTCGTTTAGCCTGAGTTTCTGCTTTTTTGAGTGCGTTAGTTTTTTGGTCTGGGGAAGTCTTGCCATACTTATCTAAAATACTCGCCGCACCCGTTGCTTCCTCCGTTCTTTCCCCGCGTTGAGCTTCCACCGTTACCACCCACATATCTTCTAAGAGTTCGCGGGACTTGATACGGGTTGATATACCAAAGCGATCGCGCAACTGTGCAGCACCGATTGAATTTAGATAAATTTTTAACTTACCTTTGTTTTCGATATAATCTAACGGAAACGATAACGGATCTAAACCATAAGCTCGACACATTTCTAAATAAACAATCTTTCTTTCAACTGCTGTAAGCTTACTCACATCGCCGTTACTTTCTCGTACTTTCTCAATTGCGGCGGGTTGATGGGGAACTAAATTACTCATGATGGTATTTACAATTATTTGATAAGATTGTTAAGCCCTGCGGGGTGAGGGGGTCGTGTTCTTGGTCGGATGCTACCCCCTCAAATTATTTAATTGAAATCGCCTTTTTTAAGGTTGCGGTAAGTCTGGAAGAATTGATTGATAATTCCGAACTTAATCGCTAAAAGACATACACGATTGCGTAGCAGTGCTTGAAGCGGTACTTCGTCTGGCTTCCCCGCCCGGTCAAGTAAGCGATCGCAAATGTTACGTAACTCAAGTATTTCTTGGTAATCAAAGTTGTTCATGGTCGGATGCTTTAAGTGAAAAGGTGAACGGGGCTTTTAATGTCATCCCCAGGACACGAAACTTTAGTACTTGGGAAAAAGATTTATATCCCAACTACGAAGTTTTTCCTCTAAGAATTTGTCGCGACGTGCAATAAACCGATCTTCATACTGACGCTGGTTTTCTGCTCCTAAATACTTCCAAACACCAAAGCAGTGTTTATCTGGTATCTGTCCCCTGCACTTTTCATGATTAATAAGACAAGTTGCCGCGATCGCATCCTGTTTAAATGCCTTAACCAGTCCGCTGAATGCATGGCAGGTACAGGTTACGCTAATAGAAGTAAGGTTCAATTCATAAAAGTCCCCGGTGTTGCCCTGCGCTATCAATTCGCTCCAGTCGTCGCCCGGTTCAAGCTTGTAAGGGTCGGCTTTACTCCATGCACGGTTTATCAAAGTTTCTACAAAATCAGCTTTCTTGACGTATCTGCTTATTCCCCGAATTTTTACGGATTTGTTTCTCTTAATAATCGTGTTGGGAATGTGCAGGTAAACCGTTTTTTCCCGCACGTCAATGGTTATATGGTTTGTTCCTATCTTGATATCCGAGGCATTCCATCCCCAATTACTCAGGAGATGTCTGCAATTTTCTACAGAATAGATATGCTTGAGTGCATAATTTTCTGCTGGGTTTTCGTGTAATAAACTTTGGTGGAAATCGGAGTATTGATAATTCTCTCTTGTATGCGCGAAGCCAGCAAAAGATTTAGTTAAAGACATTGGTCGGATGCTTTATAATCGTGTTATTTGTATAATAGCCTATTTGGGTAACATGGTCAATGTCTTTACAGGAGAGAATTAAAGAAACTTTAGAGATTAAATTTGATACCAGCAATTGTAAAGGAACTGGCAGAACTGAGGTATATAATCCGTTTGGCAGAACCGAGCCATTAACCGAATTTCTCAAGATTAAAGTGTCGGCTGAGTTTCGCGAAAAACTGCGATCGCTCCCCAATTACGCCGAAATAGTCAGATTAATTCTTGAGGATGATATTGAAACGGGGAAGTTTAATCTAAGAAAACCCACACCTAAAAAACGCGGTCCTAGTGGAGATTTAAACAAGTCTGGTGCGTCCGCGCAGATAGCGGTGCGGGTGAGCAAAAATTTCTTAGAGGAAATTAAGCAGCATAAAGGATGGTCGGCGAAAGCACGGGAGGCAATGTATGAAGCGATTAATAATCTTGCCTAAATAAGATAATCCTTATACAATATATACCACATATATAAGGATAATAATTATGAGTAAAGCTGAGTATAAAAAGAGGGGAGCGCCCAAGGGAACCGTTACCAATCCAGAAGGCAATAATCAGTATGAGGATATTTATGCTAGAAAGCCAGTGCAAGCAAACTTATTAAGAGAAGACGATGAAAAAATTCGAGAAATTGCCGCAGATAAGCCTAGAGGTTGGATTTCTGTTTTTGTTCGAGAAGCGGTTTCAAAAGCACTAAAAGAATATTTAGAAGAACATTCTACCGATCAATAATACCCCAACCCACCAGTCATTCCAGCGCCAACGTTACGTCCAACTTGACCTAAGACTA